>NVTT01000110.1 GCA_002401655.1 Gammaproteobacteria bacterium
TCCGGTACTGATGTTGGATTACCCGATCAACAAATGGGCAACTCAGAAGTGGGCCATTTAAATTTAGGCTCAGGTCGCGTTGTCTATCAAGATTTTAGTCGAATAAGTAAAGCAATTGAAGACGGAATCTTCCAAACTAACTCCGTAATTTGTGAGGCAATAGACAAAGCTATTAAAAAAGACGCATCTGTACACATTATGGGACTGTTGTCAGATGGAGGCGTGCATAGTCATATTGAACATATAAAAGCAGCCATTTCATTAGCAACCAAAAAAGGTGCGAATAAAGTTTATTTTCATGCGTTTTTGGACGGTCGAGATACACCTCCTCGTAGCGCAGAAAAGTATATCGCCGAAATTGATGAATTATTTTCCTCTTTAAAATCTGAAAACCTAGGACTGGGTCAATTTGCCAGTATTAGCGGACGCTATTACGCCATGGATCGCGACCAAAGATGGGATAGGGTAGAGCTTGCTTATAACATGCTATCCACAGGCAAAAGCGATTATCAATTTGACTCGGCTTTGGACGCTTTAAACGCGGCCTATTCTCGGGATGAAAATGACGAATTTGTAAAACCAACCACCATGGGTGGCCCGTGGAGTATTGAAGAAAATGACTCGATAATCTTTATGAATTATAGAGCGGATAGAGCAAGAGAATTAACCCGCGCTTTTGTTGATGTAGATTTTGATGGTTTTGATCGAGCCAATAAAATTGCGTTAAGCGAATTTGTCATGTTAACCCGTTACGCAGAAAGTATTAAAACCGTTTCTGCTTACGCTCCAGTCCATTTACCTAAAGTATTAGGTGAGCACTTGCAAGACTTAGGCAAAACCCAATTGCGGATCGCCGAGACTGAAAAATATGCACACGTCACCTTCTTTTTTAATGGCGGTGTTGAACAACCATTTGAGGGAGAGACTCGAGAATTAATCCCTTCGCCTAACGTTGCCACTTATGATCTTCAACCTGAAATGAATGCGCCATTACTGACAGAGAAATTTGTGAAGGCAATTGAAAGTGGCGAGTATGATTTTATCATCTGTAATTTTGCCAACCCTGACATGGTTGGTCATACTGGAAATTTTGATGCTACCGTGAAAGCGATTGAAGCGCTTGATGCTTGTTTAGATAAAGTGGTTACCTCGCTTATTAAACACGGTGGTCAAGCTTTGATCACCGCCGATCATGGTAATGCTGAAAAAATGAGCGACCATCAAACAGGACAACCTCACACCGCCCATACCAATTTTCTTGTACCTTTTATATATGTAGGGAAAAAAGCTGTGACGACGACGGAACGAGGTGTACTTTCAGATGTTGCGCCAACTCTTCTATACGTTGCTGGATTACCGATCCCCGATGAGATGACTGGTAAACCTCTTGTGAAATTAGTCGATTAAAGAAACGATTGGAATTGCCTATCAAATTAAATTTTGCTATTTCTTTTGTAGTCCTAATTTGTTTGGGACTTCATACTTCTCCTTTGTTATGTCAAAACAATTCAGCGGATAAGGAAAACATTGTTTCCGAGGCGTTTGACGCAGAAGACATTGACGCACAAAAAGCACAACAACAAGAAACTGCAGAAAATGAATTAAAAACATTACAAAGTGAAATTTCCAATTTACAAAAAAACCTTAAATCAAAACGAAAACAACAATCAAAAGCGCTAAAGCAACTTAGAATTTCAGAAAAAAACATTGCTACAGTTGCCAAAATATTAAAATCCACATCAAACCAAATCAAACGTAAAAACCAAGCACTTAAAAGTCTAGATAAACAAAAACGTCAATTTGAAGGCGATCGTAAAATTCAAAAACAAGCACTAGCCAAACAATTAAAATCTGCTTATATGAATGGCAAGCAAGAATACTTAAAACTTCTACTCAACCAACAAAACCCCGATCAATTAGGTAGAATGTTAATTTATTACGACTACATGAACAAAGCTCGTAGTAAACAAGTAAAGGCATTACAAAAAACTTTAAAAAAATTATCTAACATTAATCAAACCATCATTAAAGAAATCGAAAAATTAAAACTGCTAAAGCAAAGCAAACTAAACGAACAAAAACAATTAAACTCGTTAAAAATAAGACGACAGAAATTAGTTAATCAGTTAAAGAAAGAAATTTCCACAAAAAACGATGCTTTAACTGAATTAGAAATCAATGCACAAGAGCTACAGCAGTTAGTCGACTTTGTTGTTGAAACGGTCGAGGAAATTATTTTTACAAAAGAATTAAATGGATTGAAAAGCTATAAGGGGAAAATGACTTGGCCACTAAAAGGCAAACAAATTCGAAAATATGGTAGCAGAAAACAAGGACAAAGAAGTAGCGGAATTCTTATCGCATCAAAAGAAGGCTCAGAAGTGTCATCAGTGTCCCACGGTAGAATTGTTTATTCTGACTGGCTAAGAGGATTTGGTTTATTATTAATTATCGACCATGGAAAAGGCTATATGAGTTTATATGGTTACAATCAAGCGCTGTACCGCGAAGTGGGCGATTACATTGAATCGGGAGATGTCATTGCCATATCTGGTCAAAGTGGCGGACAAAAGCAACCCGCACTTTATTTTGAATTACGCCATAAAGGCAAACCGATTAATCCTACGCGATGGTTTAGGTATTAACTAATCACTCAATCAATTTAACAAAACAAAGTCTTATGAAAATAATTAGAAGTGAAGAGTTTAATGCTTCAAAAGCATGGGATTCATTACCCATTGCTAATTTAAACGGAACAACCGTCCGTTTGCATTGGACTAACGAGCCCTACAAATGGCATATCAACGATGGGCAAGAAGTTTTTGCCGTCATGGATGGCGAAGTGGATATGCACTATAAAGAAAATGATGTCGTAGAGATCGTTAGATTGAAAATGGGTGATATTTTTTATGCAGATGTTGGAACAGAGCATGTTGCACATCCTGTTGGAGAGGCTAGGATTTTGGTGATTGAGAAAGAAGGTAGTGTTTGATGGGCGATGGAAGCTTAAAGAATAAACGGCAACGACGAAGCTATTTTCTACAACGTACTATATTAGCTCTTCTATGGGTTTCAACAATGTTCTCTCGATCAGTAAATCATCATTTTTTTGATGAGCTTTATAATAAAGATGAAATTTATTTGTTTACGCTGATTTGTTTTGTACCTATGATTGCCTGGGTTTTTTATTTAGATAAACGAAAGCATGCACTAGGAATAACCGAGTTTGTTTTCCCTAAAAGACGAATAACGATCGAAAAGACCAATGATGTTAGCGAGAATATTAGACGTTATAAAATTGCAGAACAAGTGGAGATAGCCAGAGTCATTGAAGAGAGAAAAAACTCAAATTTTATTAACCGCTTTTGGAAGAGGCTAAATATCTAGATATGGAAAATGGCTATGAAATAATTGATAACTTTATAGATCAAAAGACTTTCGAATCAATGTCTGAAGAAATCAATAGATTCTCTTTATCTATAAATAAAGGAGGCATTAGAAATCCTGAAAAACTCTTTAATTCAGTAAACACTTTCGCTAAGTCAAAATTCATTTATGATTACGCGGGGCAATTCCTGCTAGACCGACCTAAATTAGTTAGAGCTATTGTTTTTATAAAAACAAAAGAGAATAATTGGTCGGTGCCTTGGCATCAAGATAAAACTGTTGCTGTTTCTCATAAATTTCTAAGAGAAAACTGGTGTGCTTGGAGTATCAAAGATAATATACATCATGTACAACCACCAAGTGCTGTTATGGAAGATTTAATATCTATTCGAATTCATTTAAACTCTACTGATAGAGACAACGGTTGTCTAAAAGTTATCCCTAGAAGCCATAAAACTGGTGTTCTAAATCAGAAAACTATTCAAGAAATCACTAACTCTCAATCAACTACTTATTGTGAGGCAAGCGAAATGTCAGCTTTAGTGATGCGTCCATTATTATTACACTCTTCAGAAAAAGCAGTTATCCCAACTCAAAGAAGAGTTCTACATCTTGAGTATTCTAGCTACCAATTACCACCTGAAATTGTTTGGGGTTGAAAGTGAATGCATACGTGCTTTTATTAAACTTGCGCATTAACTTCACCAAACAGTATCAAGCAATTCATTTGCGATAAGGTTCCTATCCGACGTGACAAGTTTTGCATCACAAACTATTGCAGTGGCTGAAATAATTCTATCCGCTGGATCTTTGTTCATTTTAGAATCAAAGTTAACGGAAAGATCTGCAATTTCAGGTGTAATAGGTTGAACTCGAATATTGCGTGTTTGTAAGTATAATTTGATTAATTGTGTTGCAGTTGCTTCTACTTGAATACGATTCTTCTTAATTAACATTGATATCTCCCAAATTGAAATATCAGAGATGATTAAACTGTTATTTTTATCGGCATTTTCAATTGCCGTTTTTGCTTTTTTAGATAGCTTAGAGGGATCTAGCGCATCCCAAATAATTGCACAGGTATCTAATAAAACCATTAACTCAATTCCCACTCATTCTCTAAAGGAGACACAACATCCCCAATTGTAGACGTTGAAGCTAAAAGAGCTAACTCATCTTTTGCTTGCTCTTTGATTTGAATCGGTGGGCTTATCGTAGCTAATAGTTTGCCATTAGATTTAATGGATATTTGCTCTCCAGCTTTAGCTTTATTCAAATATTTCAATAAGTTAGATCTAAAATCGCTGATGTTTACGGTTTGCATAATACCACCTTTATTTTGTACAAGCGTATTGTACAACAGCCACATCCTATTTGTAAAATGGCAGTAAAACGATCAAATTTAAAAAGTAATCCTTCACCAGAAAAAAAGTTTGTTTACTAGTATCTGTTTACCGATTATTGTTATCCTATCTAGCGTTATTATATATTGAACCCCCATATTATAGACAAGGATTGATTAGAATAAATGGATGAGCAAAATAAGAATAGTCAATCCAATTGGAAAATGCTTTTCGCATTAATCTTTGCCGGTGAAATGATATTCAGCTTACCTTTCCATGTCGCACGCTTTTTTAGACCAACTTTGCTAGAAACTTTCTCTCTAAGCAACACCGAGCTTGGTGATACTTTTGCTATTTATGGTATTACCGCAATGAYTTGTTATTTTCCTGGTGGCGTTATTGCAGATTATTTTACCGCGAGAAAACTTTYGACTTTTTCGCTTATCAGTACTGCTTTAGGCGGGATCGTTTTTTATCAATTACCTCAAGGGTTTACATTACAGTTGTTGTTTGGTTATTGGGGGATCACAACCATTCTTTTATTAAACATTAAAACCACGTCCTGAGGACGTGGAGCAGGTTCGAGGCTATGGCCTTAAGAACCGAAGACTCTGCTCATGTAGTCTAAGTA
>NVTT01000111.1 GCA_002401655.1 Gammaproteobacteria bacterium
AAAGCAGCCTGACAATCTTGAATACTTAATGCCTTGGAATGTGGAATTAGAAGACACCATTTAAAAGCTAGGTGTCTTTCCTTAGACGCTTACTCTTAAATTAAACCTTCAGCGGTTTAGGCTCCAGATGATATCCGCACCCACTCTCTCAAAACAGTCACACGGCATCAAGTGCCTTGTCTTTAACGAGTTTAGAATGGGTCGGATAAACCGTTTGTCTCACCTTTCTTTGCACAACAACGTAGGACGAAATTTTAGTGGCAAGTTTTCAGCATAAAATCCTTTTGTTTTTGTAATAATACCCATGCAAGCCTGATCATTTTATGTGTAACGGCTACCGCTGCTTTCTTTCTACCAATTCTTAATACAAGTTGTTTGATCCACAAACTGTGTCGATCATCTTTTTTATTCGCCCAGTTTATAGCCGTGTGCGCGCCTTGTACTAAAAGTGTTCGAAGATATCGGTCACCTCGTTTTGTGATCCCACCCATTTTTGATTTATCACCACTAGCGTATTGCTTTGGTGTTATGCCAACCCAAACTGCAATATCAGATGCACATTTGAATGCTTGCCCTTTATCAACCATAGCGACTAATAGAGTCGTCGTGATAAGACCAAATCCAGGGATAGAGCTAACAAAACGGCAGTTTGGATTTGATTCAAAGTAGCCTTTTAATGATGCCTCTAATTGCATAATATGTTCCGAAATAAATTCATATTATTTTTTAAGTAACATTATATTCTGACGAAAATCAAAAGATAATTTTCCCGTTATTTCTATTTCATTCATTGTTTTGTTGAATGCTTTATAGCCTTGAGGAAAAGTTATACCAAAATCTGCTAAAAGACCACGAACTTGATTAATGATCTGAGTTCTGTTCTTAACTAGCCTTCGTCGAATGCGATGAAGTGCAATMATTTCTTRCTGKTGTTCGGATTTRATCGGYACRAAYCTYAAATTTGGCCTACGAGAACATTCAGCAATTGCTAGTGCGTCATTATGATCATTCTTATTTCCCCGAACAAAAGGWGTAACATGTTGTGCKGGGATCRAGTACGGTTTATGTTCCATTTGTCTAAATTTTCTRGCCCAATAGTTAGATGAATAGCAAGCTTCCATATAAATGGGGGAAGGTTTTATTTTTGCCATAAATTCAACCAACTGGCTTCGTCTGAGCTTTCTATTAAAAATTACTTTGTTATGTTTATCAAGCGCGCATATTTGAAAAACATTCTTTGCCAAATCGATGGCCATTAGATTAATATTATTCACGGATATCTCCTCCTTTACTTGTTTTGATACTACTTACAAGTATGACGCATTATGACGCCAGTAGCTGGAGGAGGTGTCCATCTCATCAGTTACTATATGGACAATGTCTTACAGACTTTTAGACGGTATCCAGTTTGCACTGATTTCTTTAGGCAAATGACGATTGTTTGTGTGGGATATTGGCTATATGGAAACTGTCTGCAATATTTGGTATGACCTTTTAACAAAGTATATTTCAGAGAGTTCGTTTTTTTTCAGCCTTTAGCATTGTCTTATTAACCTGTACGGCAACTGCTCTTATGACATTTACACAAACAGAATTGCCAAACTGTTTATACATTTGGCATTGAGATACTGCATCAACAATAAACTCTTTCGGGAAGCCCTGTAATCTTGCACATTCTCGGGATGTTAGTTTTCTTGGATTCTTTTTTAGTCTTATCTGGTCTACTAAAATTTCAGATCCATCTTTATAATATCGTGCGCTAATAGTATTGGTATATTCACTATCTTTATCGACTAATGAATATCCAAAACCATTACCTTTCTTTTTATGTTGTGCTAGACGTCTCTGGTGACCCTGCCATAATTTATCAGAAATAGTATATTTATCGTCTTCTGGTTTTATTTTATCTAGGTTCTCAAGTATGTTGCCGACTTTTGTTGGTGTTTTTGGAGCAACCGGCCATATGAATATGTCGTCAAAATTTACATTTTCACCATAATAGTCTTTATCATAACCAATAATAAAAATACGTTCTCTGTTTTGAGGTGCTCCAAAATCACCCGCACGCAATACTTTGTAATCTACCCAGTAATTAAGACTATCAGATAGTGCATGTCTGGATTCCTTGCTCATAGGGATGTTTGAAGGTACTTTTTGTTTGGCTTCTCCACGGAGAATTTCTAGAATAGTATTGAGTGTTCTTCCTTTGTCATGTCCTCGAAGCTGTTTTACATTTTCTAGTAAAAATGCTTTAGGACGATGTTCAGCCAATATGCGCTGAATTTCAAAAAACATAGTGCCGCGGGTATCACTAAAACCTTTTTTAAGTCCAGCTTGAGAGAATGTTTGACAAGGAAAACCAGCTAATAGAATATCGTGCTCAGGAATATCAGATGCTTTTATTTTTGTAATATCTCCGTCTGGAACTTCACCAAAGTTAGCAATGTATGTTTTTTGAGCAAACTTATCCCATTCTGATGTGAAGACGCATTCACCACCCATTTCCTGAAATGGAAGTCTTATGCCACCAATTCCAGCAAAAAGGTCAATAAATTTGAATTTAGTTTTCTTTCTTTTATTATGACGAAAAGGTGCTTTCTCTCTAATCACATCGAGTTTGTCTTCCAGATTATGGATATCCTCTAATCTTTTTGGAGTAGGTTTGTGCTCTCCACTCTCCCAACCTCGTACTGTCCTTTCCCCAGTAGAGCTCATACCCAGTAAATTTGCAAATTCAGTTAAACCTAAACCAAGTCTTTCGCGTGTATTTCTGATATATTGAGATGTATTGGTGATTTTATTGCTTGATGGCATGAATAATCTTTTTGTCCGGATTTTGTCCCGGCAGATTAACACTGATAGTTTGTACCGTCAAATAAATTTAGGGATACGATTGTGATAGATATAAGAATAGATAACTTTATTAGGGAATGTAGTACTCTCGGTGGTGCTATATCATTAGATTATGAGCCATTAGCCCCATCCATAAGATTTTCAAATTCAGGAAGGCGAGGCCTGAAGTATTTTTCTATTTCATTGGCTGACTTAATTACTTCATTTGAAGACATGAGAAACAATATTGCTGAATATGCTGCTGCACCTCGATACAGTCAAGATACACATAGAACGTTATTTTATTCTTTTAGTAGCCCTACAGCATCAGCTTTGGGGGGCACTCAAACAATGCCATTCTTTAACTTGTTAGCTAAAATAATTCATGTCGCTAATCAGTTAGACACTAATTTTTCTGAAAATACGATGTTAGTTAACCTACAATCAATTAACAACACCTTAGATTATTTGCAATCCCAGTTGCCAGATAATAAACGATATTTGAATAGTTTGATTGATATGAAGGTTACCCCGTCTATTAATAAACTAGGCAGTAATATTATTTATTATGGAGCTCCTGGTACTGGTAAGAGCCACACAATAGATGGTGAAATAAGTGAGCGGAATGCTGTTCGTACAGTTTTTCATGCTGACACGACGAACAGTGATTTCATGGGAAGCTTAAAACCAAAAATGAATGGCGCCTCAATTGAGTATGAATTTCGACCTGGGCCGTTTACGACTTCAGTGATTAATGCGATTAAAGATCCAATACATCATCATTGGCTTATTATTGAGGAAATAAACAGGGCGCCAGCCGCTGCTGTATTTGGTGAAATATTTCAGTTGCTAGATAGAGAGTCTGGTACTGGCACAAGTCGTTACAGTATTACACTTTCTGATCTTGATATGTTGTCTTTTATTGAAAGTGAAACGGGAATTGTATTAACTGACGGTAAACTCAGGCTACCCGGTAATTTAAGTCTACTTGCTACAATGAACAGTAGTGATCAGGCAGTTATGCCTTTAGACACCGCATTTAAACGTCGCTGGCAATTCAGATATATACCTTTGGATTTTGATGTGTCATATAAGGGGGGAGAGCCGTGTGCCAATGGGAACCTGAATATTCTTAATAGTACTGGAGGTAAAATTCAGGTCAGCTGGAAGGCTTTTGCGAAAGTAATAAATGAGATTCTTACAGATGAAGATATTGCTGAAGATAGACATCTTGGTCCTTTCTTTTTGTCTGATGATGAATTGAAAAAAAATCCCGATGAAGCACTTACTGGGAAATTGTTCATGTATCTCTGGGATGATGTTTTACGTCATGGTTTAAAAGATGCGGTGTTTGATTCAGCAACTAAAACTTATGGGCAACTGACGCGAAAATATCATAATAATGAAAAGATATTTAGTGAACGATTTTATGAATTGTTAAAGTATAATGATAATTCTCAGGTAACTTCTCTACAAGCTGTTGCAGAAGGAATACCAGATTATGGCAATGAAGAATAAGTATTTTAGTCCACCAAAAATATTTAGTGATAGGGAATTATTATCAGGTTTACCTGTCCATGTCTCGGCCGAACTTAAATTACGAGGTCTTACACTTGCTGGTGCGGTAGAGAAAGTCTCTTTTGTAGGTATCTTAAAACAGGAAGAAGGTGTCAGTGTTTTTCTTCCCAGATCTGTATCTAAAGTTAGTCAGCCACTAGAGCTGACTCAAGCGTCGTATACACTCAAGGCTGTTGAAAAATATGGTCGTGAAAGTAAAGCGAGTGTAGATCTGATGGATGAAGGTGATGGAAAAAAAACCTTAATCAGCTTAGCCTTATTAGTGAATTGCTGGATGACTTTAGGCAAAACGGAATTTATACCAGACGCAGAGACATCAAAAAAATTAACCAAGGAAAAATAGACTGGAAAAGAACAATTAACAAAGTCATACCATTTCCTGCATCAAATGGTGAACCTGTCTATTTAGATACCCATGGCATTAAAAGGCAGTATTTTAATAATTGTGAAATTGCAATAATACATGCCAGCGTTATTCATAAACTAGATAAACAGTTTTCGTGGATAGTTACAGGGAATATACGTCCCATTGCTCCGGAACTCAGAGATTATATTCTGCCTAAGGGCAATGTTGAGTATCAGATATCAAGAGTGAAAAATGAGTTGAATCAGACATATTCAGAGTAAACGTCTTGGCAAAGACACCTAGCGCCCAAATCTAACCTCACTAAACTGGCACTCCGCATAAAAAAGGAGAGTCAGAAATGAAAAATCGAACACA
>NVTT01000018.1 GCA_002401655.1 Gammaproteobacteria bacterium
CCCGCCTCCACCAAATGAGAAAAACCTCGCCTTTTTAGTCGGGGTTTTTTTATGTCCAGAAAAGACCAACAAAGCCCACCAACCCCAGCAAAACCAACAAAACCAACAAATACAGCGCATCTTAAGACTGTATTTTCGTCTTGTAAGGGATATTGTGTTTGCTAAAAATAATGCTTAAGGCTTCTCTTTGACAATTGCAACCAAACTGGTTACACTTGTGAACACAAAATAAGGTCAGAAGATTATAAATGGCTATAAAATCTTTTAGACACAAAGGATTGGAAAGGTTTTTTGTGTCAGGAACTACTCGTGGAATTAACCCACGGCATGCAAGAAAACTAGAAAACAGATTGGATAGACTTGATGCAGCTATTACTCCAGAGGATATGAATCTACCTGGTTATCGTCTACATCAACTAGAACCAAGAAATGTAGGTCGTTGGGCGGTTGATATTAGCGGCGCTTGGCGAGTGACTTTTGAATTTGAAGGTAGTGATGCCATAGTTGTAGATTATGAGCAGTACCACTAATAGTAAAATAGAGTAGAGATAAAAATGGCGAGCTTTAAACGAACTAGGCAACCAGTTCATCCAGGTCGAATCTTTCGTGACGACGTTTTGGATGAGTTAAAAATTAGTATTACGCGTGCAGCCAGTATGCTCGGTATATCCCGTAAGCATTTGTCGAAATTTGTTAATGAAGATACAGATTGTTCGCCAGAGATGGCTCATCGCTTAGCAAAAGCCACCAACACGTCAGTTGCATCATGGATGAATATGCAAAACTCACTTAATATATGGCGCGAAGAAAATAACGCTAATAATTTTGAAGAAATAGAACCGTTTGATTTTGCATTGACTGTGTAATTAAATGCAAGATTTAAATCAAGGTGGTAAATTCCAATTGACTCGCGAAGTTGCTCTTCGTCCTTAAACGTAATTGCAAACGTAATTGCAGACAGTCACTATATAGCCAATCTCCTACATCTTCAACGGACTTAAACTTACAACCGCAAATAAAAACCTGCAAGTGGTCGACTACTTGGTACTTGCCAGCGCGCTTTCATAGCTTGAGTATTATTATCAAATAGCGCTTGGTCGCCTTTACTGCGAATTAAACCAAAATTTTTATTACCGCCTGTTTGCTCATAAATCACATCTGACAATTCTTTTTCTGTGCCAATGAGTTTTTTTCGCGCCAATACTCGCTCAGCTTCTAGTAAGCGTTGTTCTATTAACTCGGCTTGGCGGGTTTGCATGGCAAAGTAAGTTTGTGCAAAAGCGATTGGTTGCTTGGCAGAGTCACCATTTTGAGCAACTAGGTAACAGGCGTATCGGGTAAGCATTATATCGCTAATTTCTCGCTGACTGCCTGAGCCTAGTTCGACCATTTTGTTGATATCAACAAAATGGTCTTTAATGGCATTGTCTGAGACCTCACAAGCCGTTTTTGCCTTACTAATAATATTAAGGAAATTACGCCATTCGGCATAACCCAATAAATGTTGGATGTCACGAGCAAGCCAATATTCTATACCACTTTCTGTTTCTTGTGCGTGGCCTTCAAAGGACTTTGTGAGTTGATAAATCAGGTCATTTTTCATATTGTTGTTACATCCTTTTAAAACCTAATTCGTTCTCTCGATACATATTAGATTATATCCATCTTTTAATGAAGAACACCAGTGTTCTCAATTGGCTCAGATCCACTAATCCTCACATAGCTAATATCACAGAACACTTAGGAGACGACTATCTCTTTTATGTTTGTTACCGCTCAGTGACAGTTTCAGACAATCTTTCCATCATCGCCTCAAATGATTCGCCCGGCTGTTGCTTTTTTCGTAGGTCATATTCACACCAAAGCCAACCATCATGTTGATCCTCCGGCAGATCAGTTGGCGGAGGCGCTTTAACATCGGTTAAGTAGGTCCATTTTGGCTTATTACGCCCCATAGCATCTTCGCCACCAGCATTCCAAAATACTTGTAATATCGTTGTTTCCATTCCCCATAAATGTTTAGCCGACGGGTGAGGCGGTTGAAGAATGGCAACTTCTCCAATACTGAAATAGGCAGGTCTAAGTTCATTCATTAGTTTTTTAAAATACTTGGCCAATCACACTTTGGAAAATTGTGGCCTAAAATGTTTGGATAAAGTTTACATGAAACCCGTAGTAAACAATATAAGCTAGCCTGACATTACAAGATTTTTCTGGCGAATTAACCTCAAAAATGATATTTTAAGAGTCAATCTGCAGTAATTAAAGTGCAGCTTAAGACTGAAAGGAACTCTGTCATCAAAACCATTCAAACTAATTTTTWTATCAGTAGTGCTCTAACGATATTTCTTATCGCTTGTGGAGGTGGTGGAGACGACGAACCTCTCGATATTATTCCCGAAACGCCACAAACACCTCCTAGTATTTCCTCAGCATCAATCACATTAGGAGCAAGTGGCAATATAGAAATTACCATTGAACATTCAGATGCTGAAGGTGACGTCACTAATCTGCTTGCTGAAGTATCGATTGATGATGGTGCTACGTATAAAACATTAACGCTTACCAATAATGCTATGGCAGTTATTCCTGGCGACTCTGATGGTTCAACAAAAATTATTTGGGACAGCCTTTCTGACTTAGGCTTTCGCATTCCTATCGCTGCTAAAATAAGAATAACTCCTAGCGATGCCAACGGTACAGGCAGCCCTTTTACTTTTACAACACTCCTCATTGATAACATTCGCGTTGCTGCAAAAAAGGTTGATTATCATATTACTTATTATGGTCAAGTGGGCCCCACAGAAACCGCCATCCTGGAAACTTACGATCTTGCGGTTCTTCATCCTTCGTCTGGAAATTTAACACGCTCTCAAGTGGCTGACATTCAAGATGGCGTTGACCCCAATGATCCTTCCGATGATGTCATGGTCCTTTGTTATATTTCAATTGGCGAAGATTTAAGAACTTTTCAAATGTCTGATGCCGAAATGCTAGTCGATGCAAGGTTTGTTGGTGATGGAAGTGGGCCACGAGTTGACCCTCGCGCTGGAGCGCCTTTTCCAAATAGTGGAGGTCCTGACTTTATCTATAGCGCTACAGGAAATGCATCTCCCGGCGGCACAGGTTTCGCGTCTTTTTATCTCGATGATAATGACTATGCCAATGATACATTCGACTTGGCGGGTGATGGCAATGGCGGTTCACCGGATATGAACTCTTCATTTCAAGTACGGTTTACTAATATGGGTGACCCCGCATGGTTTACGGTTTTAAAAAGCATGACCTTCGACACTGATGGCGTTGCAGGTTTTGATGAAATATTAACCACAACCACTGGTCGCGGTTTAGGTTGCGATGGTGTTTTCTTAGACACTCTTGATACTGCGGCTCCCAACACATACACTAATAGCAATTCCAACGTTCAAACAGAATCAGAGTGGACGGCTCCAGGTGTTAACAACCTTCTCACTAGTTTGATTGGGGTTCACGATCGCGCCCTTATTTTGCAAAACCGGGGACTTTTCTATTTCACTTCTAACTTACAACATTACGCCTTCAATGCGCGTTCATTGATTGATTTTCTCTTCTTTGAAAGTTACCGACTCGATAGCTCAAGTGGTGAAGAAATCAACACCGGCTTCTTTGCAGATAATAAATATAATTTTGCTCCAAAAATTATGGCAGAAGCCAATAGAAGTGATGGCTTTACTGTCGTATCTCTTGGTTACGCCGAAGGCCCCGCAGAAACGATGAACAGCGATACGCTTCTTGGCACCAACGTTACAGGTTTTGACAGCCTCATTACTGACATTATAGAAACACAAGATCTTGCTGGGTTTAGACATTATTTAACCGATAGTAGCGTTGCGTTACTGAATGAATTTGTAAGGGACAACTCAGATCTCAATGACTCGACGGTACCTTTTTGGACAAGCACCTTTAATGATGATTTTATTTGTCCTCCAGGAGAACCGACTCCCCGAATTGGACTTCAAGAAGTTGAAGCAAATATTACTAGTGTTGTTCTACGTTGGGACGTCGCCATGGATAAATTCCCGGTAAAATATGCCGTCTATTATCAAAAATTGCCTTTTGATTTTGCTGCGACGGATCCACTTGCAGATGCAACGCGGGTCGTTGTAGATCCTATTCCAGGTGACGGTTATGTTGATGGCGTAAGTGCTGTTACCTTTTCAAACCAAACAACTATTGATGGCCTTATGCCAGCAGACACATACCACTTTTTAGTAAGAGCGTTTGATAGTTCTCCCGCAGCTAATGAGGAGACCAATGAAGTCACGCTTGCGGCCGTTCCGCTTGCGCTTTAATCAAAATCATTTTTTTAAAGCATTAATTAACTAAGCCCTATACGTTTAGCTAAGGGCAAGACTGTCTAATAGCCGTCTAATAGCGATCTCGTAGTACATATTAGACATTTCTTTCTTAACCTCCATGACATTTTTTAAATTTTTTGTCGCTGTTACAAAAGCACTGATCATTTCTCTCTAACTTGATATCTTTTAGTGGTTTTCCATCAATATAAATCCAATGACCCTTCATTTTCTTAAAACTAGATTCTTCATGTAATTGATGAAAGCGCTTTGAATTTTCTTCTTCGGCCTCTTGAAAAAATGCAACAAATTCAACAGTGCCGTTCTCATCATTTTGAAGTCCTTTTTTACTCGTAATAACTTTTAACCCTAACCAATTGATGCGCGTATCAAAACTTTCTTCAGTTAATGAAACTTTTCTTGCTTGAATCGTGTTAATCAAATAATCATGACGCCTGAGTTTAAAAGCAGTAAAACGAGAACGCATAAGTTGCTCCGCCGTTTTCGGAAAACTCGATTGAGATAAATATTTTTCACAGCAGTTTTCAAAGTCCAAATTGGAACCGCAGTGGCATTTTTTTTGTGAATTAATATTGTTTTTCCAATGAGCTTTTTATCGCTCGAATATAACTGAGACAATCCGGTATGTCTAGCGACTACCTATTTATATTCATACCGATACGAAATAAAAGAATGGTCCTCTTAGTCCTCTTGATACTTGAATTCGTATAACAATTTTCCGCTGACGCTATTTTCCGTTATAGTGTCCTAAATATACATCTATTAACTTCTATTTATGAGGCGCTAGACTTACCATGAAGATCAATGGAATCTGTATCTCTTCAACAGAAGATGAGCACGGCCCAATTTATGTTTACCAAACAAGGACCGCCCGGATCCTTAGTTTTGATGGGCAAATTTATCAAAGCTACATGAAACTAAAAGACATTAATGGATTAGAACTCGGCTACACCCAGGCCATGATGACGGGATTATTTTTCATTCCTACAGTAAAAACCGCCACCATCATGGGACTAGGCGCCGGATCAATGGCGAAGAGCCTTCTCAATAGTTTTTCCGAGTTGAAATTACACGCGATTGAATATCGTGAAGCCGTAACTATTGCTGCAAAAGAACATTTTTTCTTACCTGACTCAGAACGTCTCTTTATTCATATAGACGATGCTCTGAACTACATAAAAAAAACCGACATTAAAAGCGATATTATTTTTTCAGATCTATACAACTCGAAAGGAATGGAACCGAAACAAGTAACCTCATCCTACTTGCGTAATTGCAAAAACGCTCTCAACAAACAGGGTATCCTAGTACTCAATATCTGGCATACATCACTTAAATTACGAGAAGAGTTAGATGAATTGCTCGCGCTAGAATTTGAAAACCAACTACTTAGTTTCGAAGTAGATAGTGGAAATACAATCGTACTCGCATTCAAAAATAGTATTCCCTTAATGAAAAAACAACAGTTACTGACTAAAGCTAAATGGTTGCAAGAGAAAATAAACATCCCGATGGAAAGTTATGCGGAGTTACTCTGGGATACACAAATTTCAAGTAAAGGCAGACTGAAGTAAGAACTTTTTATCTAGCTAAATGCTCAATTTACTTCCCTTTTATTATGCCTGGTTCTAATCGACTTTCCAGCTTTTTCTAACAGCGGAAATTCTGGCCATCGATGCTTGGGATATCGTCCTCTCATCTCTTTGGCAACTTCAACATAGGAATTATTCCAAAAACCCCCTAGATCACTCGTCGTTTGAATTGGCCGTCTAGCCGGTGATAATAACTCGAATCGTATGGCTACTTTTCCACCTGCCATTTTAGGTGAATCAATCTCACCAAACAGCTCTTGTAGTTGTACTGATACCGTTGGCGATTTTTGCTCTTCATAAATAATCGGAATTAATTTGTTACTTGGCGTTTTGTAATGAGTTGGTGCCTCTTTTTTTAAAGTTTGCTGTTCATCCCAAGTAAGAACCGCTAGAAATAAAGGATAAATRTTGATTTTTTTAAGTGCCGCAATTGAATTAACTTTTGTAAGGTAAGGTATAAGCCAATCATCCATTTTTTCAAAAAGCAGTTTTTTCGAAATTTTCGGAAACGATTGTAAATTATCACCTAACCATTGCGATCTTAATAACAAGCCTTCGCAACGCGAGTTCCAATTCAAAAGTTCTAAACATTTCAGATCTTTTAATCCAAGGTCTTTAAACATTTCCGCAAGACATTTTTGGAATGCATCGGGAGGTATATCAGATATTACCGATGATTTTATCTCGATATGTTTATAATTAATAATATGCCGACCTAGTATTTTCTGCTTTGTCGGGTCAAATTTATAATGTTTCTGCTCTTCAAATTTCTCGCTTAAACAATCTATTACTGTTTCATAAGAAATTGGCGCAGCACTATAAATACGACCCTCTTTCTTTTGAGCATCACAGTCTGCGACCACCAACCACTCCTGACCAAATAATGAATCATCATTAAATAAGAAAACACCTTTTCCGTTCGCCAATTTATAACGACCACAGGTACTGGATCGCCTTTTGGCTAAACGTTCTGGATAGGCAAATAATAAAAGTTTGCCTATAGCACTTTGTAATTGCATCAATGAAAAAGCAGGTGGCAACTTATCTGCTTTCACAGCTTTTCTTAAAGCCAGAGAAGTTGTTAGTAATTGTTCAACAACAGCGCGCTTTATAGGATAAGTTTTCAATGCCGTATTTTTATTAACCTTATAATCTTGTAAAGCTAATAACCTCTCAACAATATCGACTCCGTTGCCATTTGAACTCAGTTTAATTGAACTCGAGCTGTATGAATTCGAGTTATTGTAAAAAATATCCCTATCAGATTGTAAAGCCGCTAGCTCGCTCGCAATGCATTGTTCAATCGCTTTAGCTTTAAGTAACATTGTTGCAAGTCTAGGATGAACGCCGATATTAACGGCTTTCTTGCCCAGGATTGTCATTTGATGTTCAGAATCAATTAATCCCAATGAAACAAGCGTCGCTTGAGCAGAATCGTAATGAGGTTTAGGTGGAGCAGTTAACCAATTTATATCATTAAACTCGCCTGCTCCCCAAGTACATAAATTAAGTGCAGCACCGGTTAAATCAGCCGATAGTATTTCTTCACCTTGATATTCTTTAAGAGAATTTTGYTTCTGTTCATTCCATAAACGAATACACTGACCYGGCTGAGTTCGACCTGCYCTGCCTTTTCGTTGTTCTGCAGAAGCTTTGGAAATAKWCGAAG
This sequence comes from Gammaproteobacteria bacterium, assembly GCA_002401655.1. Taxonomy (GTDB): domain Bacteria; phylum Pseudomonadota; class Gammaproteobacteria; order Enterobacterales; family Kangiellaceae. The sequence goes on from NVTT01000018.1 coordinate 7,617, forward strand.
TTTCAAGACGAGTCATACCACTASYMACATCATAGATAATMTTTTTTTCTAATCCACTRTCAATTACGCAARTTACACCTTCAATGGTTAAACTTGTTTCTGCAATATTGGTTGAAAAAATAACTCGCTGACGTTCAGTATTACTTGGCGTTAATACTTTTTCTTGTTCAGATAACGGAAGACCACCATAGAGAGGAAGAAAATCCACTTTAGAATTAAATGCAGAATTAAGATCGGAATTAAAAATTGCATTACATTCAGAAATACATTTTTTGATRTCCCCTTGACCGGRTAAAAAAACTAATACATCACCATTTGATGGTTGCTGAAGTAGGTCACGTAAAGTAGAAATAATAGAACCTACCAAGTTTGGCTTGTTAGAGTTCTTGTTTCGATTAGCATTCGCGTTGCCACTCATATTTGCATAATGAACTGACACAGGAAAAGCTCTTCCCGGACATTCAATGACAGTTGCATCACCCATATACTTCGACATCAGCTTTGTGTCAATTGTGGCAGACATCACCAACAATTTAAGATCCTCGCGGATCGTTTGCTGCACTTCGAGCGAAAGCAACAAAGATAAATCAGCATGAATAGAACGTTCATGGAATTCGTCGAAAATGATCAAGCCTACATTGGATATTTCCGGATCACTTTGTAACCTTCGAGTCAAAATACCTTCGGTTACAATTTCTAAGATCGTTTCCTTTGATATCTTTCGTTCATTTTTTATTTGATAACCAATTGTTTGACCAACCTTTTCACCCAGTTTTTTGGCTAGGTAATAGGCTATAGATTTTGCAGCAACTCGACGAGGCTCAAGCATTAATATTTTCTTACCTTTGAGCCAGTTCACACCCAGTAAACTCAAGGGTAATTCCGTTGATTTTCCCGCGCCTGGTTCAGCCTGTAGAATTAAATTATTTTCAGCCGAAAGGACCGATAATATTTTAGGTATGAATTCAGTTATAGGTAAAATAATTTGCACCTTTTTAGGGCTTAATTTAGCTTTGGTCAACCCAAACAACTTGCCCTTTCATACCGATAGCCTCCCCTTTATCAAAAAAACTTTTAGTTTTTAGCTTAATCCCGTCAAGCTCTAATTGCCAGTCAATAACGACATCACCCTTTTCGTTCGCAGCAAATATCACCACACCAACATGATCGTCGGGAATTTTACTAGAATAGACGTCTTTCCAGTCTAAGAACTCTTCAACAACCGCATCAATTTGAATCTCAAATTGACTTGGGGATTTAATGAAACGTTTTTTCATAAATTACTCTGTTCGTTTTATTTAAAATTAACCACTAATACTGGGTAGAGCTGATTTTAACACTAGACAATGTATTCCAAACGAATCGTTTATAGCTTTTTAGTGAATATCGAATAAGAGAATAGATTTGCTCTAACTTGAACATTACGCATAGACTCACTTCACTTGGAAAACTCGCAAACCTCTCTCGGACTATATATCAGAGAGAGCTTTGTTACCTATTGAAAGGTATCCTTCGATTCAATAACTTTTACTGATTTCACATTTAGTAGATACTTAGCCACTAAATCATCTTCGTCTAGAATCGATTGCGCCAATCCTTTTTTGAGTGAATTAGAATAGCTCATTGGCGAAACAGTATTATTCAATAAGCTAGCTTTTAAAGCGTCTACTTCAGACTCATCGGTCACAATAGTGACAAACATATTTTCAACTTGAAAATATTTTTTAATCGCTTTATTGACATCAGTTAATGTTAATTTTCCCATTAATTCATCGGCTTCCGCTAAGAAGTCTTTACGACCATAAAAATGGGAGTCGATTAAATAACCTAAACGAGCACTGGGTGTTTGTGCATAAAGTTTTGTATAACTTCTTAAGAAATCACGCGTTGCTTCAAAGTCTGCTTGGCTCATTCCATTTTTAATTAATAAATCAAGTTCTCTTACCGCCATCCGTAAAGCAAAGTGTGCGTGACCCGTTTTTATATCCGCCAATTCTTTATATTGTTGTTTTAATTGTTTAGCGATTTGTACAGGTCTGATCCACATTGACATATAGTTTGACGAGCGAGGCACCCCTGCTTGAGGCAACATATTACGACCACCATTTTCGTACCATTCTATATAAGAATAGTCACCATAGTTCATAGAACGCTGTTCACGGATTTTTTGGTATAAACGAGAGTAACCTTTTCGATGTTCGCCTAACCAAGAGTTAGCCACCATTAATGCAATAAAGTCATCACTTGAGCGAGTAATATTTAACGGATACCCGGTAAAAATAGCTGAACCAAAAGCATTTTTCTTAGAGATTATTTCAACTTCAATACCATTAGGCGTTCTTGCCTTTCCTGGTGCTACATCCACTATTTTATTAGTAGGTAATGAAGCCATATCATTTTCTAATTTTTTCAAAAAGTCAGCACTATAATTTCCCGCAATACCAATGGTTAAATTCCCTGTGGTAAACCGCTTAGCATAATGACTTTTTACATTATCTAAAGTAATTGATTTTAAAGAATCCGACTTCCCTTGCTTTAAATGCTGATAATTTGTTCCACGAAATAAAAAGTCTTCTAACGATTTTTTACTATATTCTTCATCAGAAGAAGCTCTAACGACTTGATCCACAAAGTTTTGCTGTCCGTCCATTAAACGTTTGTAGTCTTTTTGATCAAACGCAGGATTTAATATGACTCCTTTAATGATGGGATAAAACTCATCAAGAAAGTCTTGGTGTACAGCAAAGGTAAATACTGTGACTTCTTTATCAACACTCACTCCGTAACTTGAAGCCATGGGATATATTGTGTCTTGGATTTCACTATAACTCATAGCAAAGTCGCCGCTGATACCGCCACCAGAAACTAATTGCGCCGTAGCATAAGTTAACCCTTCTTGCCCTTTTGGATCGTTAATCGATCCATTTTTAAACATCAGTTTAATCACCACCTTGTTTGATTTCGGCAGTGGAAGTTCAATCGTTTTAAATGCAAATACTGTCGTCGAAAAGAAAGAGACGAGTAAAATTACTAATGATAAATTGTTAATGCGTTTCATTATTCTCCGCCTCTTGTTTCTTGGTCTAATTCTTTAACTAGCTCTTTAGCTGATTCTTCTGTTGAATGTTTAAAACCTAAATCTACTGAACCTTCTTCAGCAGCACTAATGGTCGCAATGGTAAGTCCTGTATCATCAAAGTATTTTTCAATCACCATTTGTAAGTCTTTTGAAGTTACTTTGCTATATTGCTCGTATAAACGATTAATAGCTTCAGGATCGCCGGTTAATTGAACATAAGAAGCTAACGAATTGGCGATAGCACTAGGGTTATCAATACTCATTGCAAAACGATATTTAAGGTTCGATTTAATATTTTTTAATTTWASTTCATCCACACCATTTTCTTTAAAATCAGCAATAGTTTTAGCGATTTCATTTCTAACATAAGGCATATCATCGGCATCATAAAAAGACGTTTGTATTCCAAACAAATTAGGATCACGACTATCACCAGCGCCACCACCGAGAAAACGAACTTTACGCTCATCTAAAACTAATTTTTTATACAGTGGTGAAGTTCTTGAGAATAAAACAGCTGATAAAACATCCAACGCTGGCATATCAATTTTACGATCATCAAACGCAGGACCTTTATAGTTAAGAGCCATATAGGGAGGGATATCAGCATTTTGTAAATGTACATAGCGTGTTTCTGTTTGCTTTGGTTCTGATTCGACCAGGGACTTAAAGGAGCCTTGTTTCCAATCACCAAAATACTTAACGGCTAAATCATTCACTTGTTTTGCAGTCACATCGCCCACAACAATTACGGTTGCATACTCTGGACGGTAAAAACGATCTTTAAATTCAAGGGAGTACTGATACTGGTTTGGCATATCAATAATATCTTTTAGAAACCCCATTGTAGTGTGCTGGTAAGTATGTGTAGTAAAAGCAGTTGATTGCATCTTCACTGCAATTTGCTGATAAGGGCTTGCCGAATTTTTAGTGTACTCACCTTTAACAGCACCCGCTTCTGCTTTAAAATCATGCTCTGAATACTTTAAATTGATAAAGCGATCCGCTTCAATTTCAAACATCGTTTCCAGCTTAGCCACATTACCGGTCATATGATAAACAGTTCTATCTTGAGATGTGTTCGCATTTGCTGAAGCGCCGGTCGATTTTAAAATAGCGGAGTATTGTTCTTTCGAATATTTATCCGTACCGCGAAACATCATGTGTTCAAAGAAATGAGCAAAACCTGTCACCCCATCTTCCACTTCATCGCGAGCGCCTACTCTAAAAACTGTATAAAAAGCGACGGTTCCGGGACTATCAAAAGGAACCGAGACAACATTAAGACCATTCGCTAGTTTCTTTTGATATATTCTGTAAGGGAGAATATTGTTATTAACGGTTTCTTCAGAAATGCTTTTCGACTTTTCAACTTGATTGATATTGGTGGTCTCAGTTTGGGGCTCAGAACACCCTACAAGAGCTAAGCATCCTATCAGAAATGCTCCACCGATCATTTTATTATTCATTATTCTATCCTTCTCCACTGTTTAGAAATGCTAATTATTAGCAGTCTGTTGGTTCTATTCAATCGGCAATAATTGCTATTGATTCTACTGTGTATCTGATAAAACTAATAGCGCTATATTGAAATCCGCTGTCCGAAATATTCTTACATCAGTGCTGTAAATCAGTGCTTTATATTAAGTGACATCTCGATCAAAGCGTCCAAACCTCCCTCGGTATAAACGCTATTTCCTATTTCAATCTTTCTCGGTGTTTCAGTTCTTAAAAATACTGCACCTAGGTTTAATAGATCTTCTGTTTCTGGCCATCCTTCAATAACATTAATATCGTCTGGCACATAGCAAACTAGCAGCGCCGAAGCGTCTTCAGGATTATAGCCCTCATACTCTTCGTGAAGTTGCGCAGCTTTAGCATCTGTTTCAGCAAACATAAACCAATCTTCATGGTGATCGTCAGTGGAAACCCAAAATAGCTTCATCATATTTCCTATTCTTACTTAAGATACTCAATAATATTTAGACTTTGATGAATGTTTCATTAACATCGAAAAGAAACAAGTTTAACACTAGAGAGTGTTTTCCAAACGGAATGCTCATACGTTTTTGGAGAGTACCGAAAAAGGAGAACAGACTTGTTTTCCTTCTTACAATAGTATTGTTCGAGCTGCACAAAAAGAGTCATTGGCTTTTTTGTGTATCGAGTGTCTATTGTTTTAACTTCTCCAATATACCGAGACTCAGATGCGTTTTCTTTTTTTAAAATAAAAGTGGCTGTTGTTGTTTTCTTCAGGCGTTCGTTATTATTTAACTCGTTGCTATTGATACCCAATAATCCATCAAAATAGAGCTCAATATTTTCCTTTAATTCCGACTCATTCAATCCGTCACTATCTTCTGTTAATTGCCATGCCCAAACGTAGGACCAGAAATTGGGGCTCTCTTTTTTTGACCAACCAGGTGGAAATCTCAGATTAACATCACCTTTAAGTGTGATTTCTTGGGCAAAACCTAAAGGAAATTTGAGATCTTCTATATACCAATCTTTATCAGCAGTAAGTAAATCTATTGGTGGTGATTTTTCTTCTGCAACAGTTACAAAAAACATTAACCCAAATATTAAATATCGAAATTTCATTTTTACCCGGAATTTTTGGAGCAATTTAAAATCTGTTTTAAAACAACGTCTTATTAATGTAGACAGCATTAAAACGCCATACTTCAAATAATTAACAATCAAAAACTATTCAAAGCAAGAGAGATTAAATGATAATACTTTAGCGTCACTTAAGACACTTATTTTACAAGGTAGAGTGTCAATAACCATGTTATTATACAATCAGATAAACCTCATATACAAATTATTCGAAATGCGTTGTACCCTACTCACTATATTTCTTCTCACTCTTCAGTGTGTCGCTTCACAAGCGGCTGTTCAATCTAATATTAAGGTAAATAAACAAAATGAAATTTATTATCTATTACAGGAAATTGACACAGATTCTTTAAGTCCGCCAAAGGTAAAACTTGTGATTATTCCAGGTTTTGTCCCAACCCTTATGGCAAATTTGGTTATTATTGGATTAACGTCGCAATCAGAAGTCTTTATGAATTTATTAAGGCAAATTAATATTGACCTCAATAAACATAATATCGATAGTATTTTAAAAGAACCTTTGAGTAGTATTGTCAAAGAGTCTAATCTAACAATTAGAAAAGAACTCTCTATCGACCGTTTTAACAGAGAGTATGCAAAAATTGGTGATAAAGTGATCCAACTAAATACAAGATTTATATTTCATAGAAAAATGAATAGTATTCAAGTATTGGTGACACTCAAGATTCGTCGGGTGAAACGATTTACCAACCTAGGAAGAAAAAATCAACGACCTAAATACGATGTTATTTATGAAAACAAATTTAAATTCATTAGCTCTATTTTATCTGAAAATGGAGGCTCAAAAGCAATCGTTGAAGAACGAAAAAGACAAGTTAATAAATTATATAAGTTAGAGTTACTTAAAATTGAACATCTGAAATCCTCAAAATTTAAAGCACAAAAAAAGTCCAGGTTGAACTATGCATACCGTAAAAATATGGAAATTATTTCTAGGCTAACTAAAAAAACATTGAAAAAAGAGGCGCTGACACGCCTTTGGGCAGCAAATAATAGCACCCGCGTTATATCTACATTGAAAAATGCAAGCCTCGAACTTTCCAGAATGATAGATATTGACTTGGCTTCCTACCAGGAAAAACGAACCAATAGCTCTTATAAACAGCTACCGGCTTTCACAAAAAAAATTGGAATCATCGAGCAAACAGAAAAAAGAGCAATCGTCATTAACCATTCATACCGATATTGCTCTCTTCCGCTTTTAGCAACCCCCAAGTATTGCTTTTAAATAGTTCTAATCATAATCAATTAGGTCAATGTGTTTAAATGGAAAAACGGGGTTTTATTGACTTATAATATAATCCTAGAAAACTAGTATCAAGTAACTCCTATAAAATATCTCAGGCAAACAATCAAAAAACACTAAAAAGAATTATCAATGAACAAATACGCAATTAACACTGGTCAAATTCTACGCGCCGTTTATTTTCTACTGCCCGGCATCCTGAAATTTGTTAGCTGAGAATTACATATCGGATTAATGGAAAAACACGGAATGCCGTCCGCGACTATTTAATTGCCACTTGCTGCCTWAACCCAAATATCGACTAGCTGTTTAATTTTGGCTAACCGATATGTCACCGAAGCAGCGATGGCGCTTGCCGCTATGATAATCGCCATTAATATTTCATTGCATGATTTTTGGAATTATTCTGGCATTGAAAGCGCTCATGAAATTCAAAATTTCGTGAAAAACCTCGGTATCATGGGGGGATTGTTGGTTTTGGCTGGCTTTAGTTATAAAAAAGCTAATGTAGAAACTGTTACTAAACCTAATAGTTGAACTATATATTCTCACGATTGAAAAGAGATATTCTTTCTAAAAATAGTTTCGCTAGAACAATAATTCAAGTGCTTATGCTCCCCGGATCTCACTTTTATATAATTAAAAATAGCTTACATTATAGATTTTTATCTACTACTATAGAGCGTAGAAGGAAGCGATTAGTAAAGAATCATGTTTGTTGCTGTAATTGTCATTTATAGTAAACAATAACAAAGGATGTTGATAATGTGGTGGAATAGACGCAATGCTATTTTAAATAGTGAATTAATGGCTATTAAAAAAGAACGTTCAGAGCTCCTAAGCCGCATAGAACTCTATGAAAAAATCAAGATAGTTTCTGATCAACAAAGAGAATACTCTTTAAATCAAATCAAAATCCAAGAAGACCTCCATAAACAGTTAGTTGGCGGCGTCACGACCGTCGGAAAAATTCGAGACTCAGTTGCATCTTCCTATCAAAAGTTTGATGATGAAAGTCAAAGTTTTAAGAAATCTATCGCTAGTTTTGAAAAAATTGATGAATTAATCTCCAATATAGGCAAAAGCATCGCGGATATAAAGAACAAGAATTCAAATGCAGGTAAATCTGTAAAATCTCTGAGTGAAAGTAGCCTCTCTATAGAAAATTTTATCGCTCAAATCCAAAAAATATCAGAGCAGACAAATCTTTTAGCACTCAATGCTGCTATTGAAGCGGCGCGAGCAGGAGATCAGGGAAGAGGATTTGCCGTGGTTGCTGATGAAGTTAGGAACTTGGCACAGAAATCTGCTCTAGCATCAACAGAGATTACTGAATTAGTGTCTATGATTATGGAAAGAACTTCCAACACTCAAAAACAGATCAAAGATAGTGAAGAATCTGCCAATGTTCTGTTTCATGAAACGAAGACTGTTCAAAGAATTATTGGTGAAATTACAGATGTATCTTCATCAATGTTCGCTGTTATCGAAAGTTCTACTCATTTAAGCTTTTTGCAAACAGTTAAACTCGATCATGTTACTTGGAAGTCCGATGTGTATCGAACAATATGGGGATTATCTGGTAAAACAATTAACGATTTTTCTGATCACAACAACTGTCGATTAGGCAAGTGGTATTACGAAGGGAAAGGTAGACAGTTCAAAAATACAAAAGCTTTTAGAATGTTAGAAAAACCTCATAAACAAGTCCATGAGTCTGGCATTAAAGCAATTATTTGTTCTTATAAAAACGATAATATAGGCGCAAAAAACGCCCTTGCAGAAATGGAATCTTCGAGTGAAATAGTTATCGACCTATTATCTGAATTAGAGAGTTTCGAACTCTCAGAAGTTGTTAAAGCAAGTTGAAAATGAAGTTGAATTATTCTAGCCATAACTTAACCTCACTTTTATCTTATTGAAAAATTAATTATGGAAAAATATCTACTGGGTCGTCGTTTCTATCCAGCACCAAATAACGCGAAAGATCTTGACCACTCATCAGGTTGTTCACCATTTGATTGAGTATTGGATCCGCGTCTTCTGGGGTGGGCATTTCATTATTTTCACCTGAAAGACCTGCGATAAACATCATATCCCAATCCGAATTGATTGAGTCCGCTTCCTTGATAAAATCTTCGAAGGAGGTGATTTCATCAGGTGTTTTATCCACACAAATTACCGGCGTAATGGTTCCAGACATCCCTTTCTCTTTGTCATTTTCTTCAACTTCCGACTTAGCAAGCATGATGAGTATTCGTTGAGGTTGCTCTTGAGCTTTCGCTGCATCTATCATCTTCTTAAAATTTGAAGACATATTGATTCTCTTTATGGGTGTAATAAATGCGTAATTGTAACAGTAAAACAGACGTTCTGTTAGCCATAAAAAGAGTAGTAATTCATTCCGTACGGCAAGAGCATTATAAGAACTATATATAAAGAAAAAACATTAGAAATAGAATTCAATAACCTGTATTAATCCTAACAGAAAACTTTCTAAATATTGAACATTTTAATCGTTTTGGGATTTTCAACTCTAATCCTGTAGAATGACTCCTACGCTTTGAAAGAATACTCTTTTTGGCAATTTATATCTCCCTTAAGAATTGGGTATTGACATGTTGTAGAGGTTAATATTTGTACTTTAGGATTAAGGTAATAATTGAAGCTGTTTTCTGAATTCTAAGCAAGATCAGATGAATAATTAAAATAAAATATAAAAAGGTGAAGAAAATGAAAAAAATCGCACTAAAGAGTTTTCTATTATTACTAACAATAACCCTCTCAGCATTTTCCATCGTTTGCATTTCAGCAATTAAGATGAAGCCGACTCCAGTGGTTGGTCTCCAATACAACACACCTTTGCACCAAGGAGCCTATGATAAAATCATTCCAGAACCACAAAGTCTGTTAGGATTTCCGGTTGGTCAAAGAACGGCGACTCCCGCACAAATAGTTGATGCGATTAAAGCATGGGATTCTGCAAGCAACAAAATGCAATTAGTCGAATATGCCCGAACGCACGAAAACCGACCACTTTATTATGCAATGATTTCAACTGCGGAAAACCTTTCTAAAATTGACAGCATCAAAAAAGACCTTGCTAGTTTAGCCAACCCTAAAGATTTATCAATTACCTCATCAAATAAAATTATTGAAAGATTACCTGCCATTTCTTGGATGGCCTACTCAATTCATGGTAACGAATCTTCTGGCTCCGATGCTGCTTTAGCCGCCATTTATCACCTCATTGCATCGGAAGAAAAAGATATTCAAGATTTGCTAGAAAAAAGTATTATCATCATTGATCCCTCAATGAATCCAGACGGTCGAGCGCGTTTCACCAAATCTCTAGAACAAAGCAGAGGCATTGCACCTAATATTGATGATCAATCGATTTTACATTCCGGTTACTGGCCATGGGGACGCACCAATCATTATTTATTTGATTTGAATCGTGATTTTATTTTAGGTGTGCATCCCGAAACCATTGGTCGAGTTAAAGCAATCAATCAATGGCACCCACAATTAATGATTGATGGACATGAAATGGGATCTCAAAGCACGTATCTTTTCGCCCCGGCAAGAGAGCCCATCAATAARAATTTATCWCCYACSTCTAAAAAATGGGGSAACSTATTTGCGAAYGATCAGGCATCATCCTTTGATAARAATAATTGGCCTTATTACACCGGAGAATGGTTTGARAATTTRTAYCCMGGCTATTCWAGYTATTCTGAATTTCGTGGYAGYATCCATATTCTATACGAACAAGCGAGMRTKGCCGAAGACGGWGTAAGGCAAGCTAATGGCCGRATACTCAGTTATAGAGARTCGGTTCATCATCAATTAAYCAGCACTCTGACAAATTTRAAAACATTGGCAAAAYACTCGAAGGATATCTATMARGATTTTGTTRYTGATCGACGWAAAAGYATTTCWAGYARTAGYACATACGCTAATATTTCTTACGCATTGCCTCCTAGCAAAAAYACYMAACGTCRGTTAGGTTTTATTAAATWGATGGAACTACAGGGATTYGAATTATTTACCACGACTAAAGAGTTGCAATATARYAAYGCSACTAAYCAAATGGGAACAAGYGTMRYMGYMAAACTTCCAAAGRRTAGTTTGATMATTAGAAACMGGCAACCCGAAGCWCGTTTRGTCGCMGCCATTTTAGAATTTGATGCGAAAATCAATGACRCCGTTTTAGTCGAAGAAAGACAAAAAATTCTTCGAGATGGTTCAAGTTTAATGTATGACACCACCGCTTGGAATTTRACYATGATGCATGGTGTTGARGCCTAYATGATYCCWCARTTTATTRATTCTAAYCTMRAARTTTATAAAMCTRRYCCRKCTCCTAGCGCTTTAGTAAMMAAAGAAAATTCMATCGCCTATATTGTTGATGGMGAAARTGAYGCKTCTGTCGGSTTTGCTGCAAGRCTMATGGAACARGGKATTAARGTWMGAGTKATCGATAAAGCTTCTGTCTTAGATGGCCAATCATTCGCGCGCGGTTCTATTGTTGTCTATCGATATGACAATGAATTTTTTACTGGTAATCTGGATCAAATAGTCGAAACCACCGCTGAAGATGCATCTGTCAGCGCTGTTGCAATTAGTAGCGGATTGGGTGAAGACGACTTACCCGATATTGGCGGTGCTCATTTCCGATTATTAGAACAACCTAAAATAGCACTTTTATCCAGAGGAAAAATTAGCCCTTATGATTTTGGTGCAATTTGGCACTCAATAGACTCTAACCTTGGGATCCGCCATTCTCACTTAAATAGTGACACTATTAATTTCAACGATTTGCGCCGTTACAATACGATTGTTATCCCTAGTTTGTTTTACGGAAAGCTAGATAAAAAATTATTAACTGATCTCAACAAATGGGTCGATGCTGGTGGCACCTTAATAGCAATCGATGGAGCGATCTCAGGAATAGTTGATCCGAAATCAAAATTCAGCCAGGTTAGATTATTAGAGCAATCATTTAAAGAAGTTGCCAGCTATGATGTCACATTGCAAAAAGAATGGTTAGCACAACAAGAAAAATATTCAGTGATTGAAGATATATGGACTCATACTGCAGCCAGTAAAATCACCTATCCATGGAAAGAAAACTCAAAAGCAGTTTCTGAAAAAACACTTGAGAAACAAGATAAATGGTTATCTAAATTTTCTCCATCAGGCGCAATTGTAGCCGCTCGAAGCGATCAAAAGCATTGGCTTACCTTTGGTTCGGAGAAAATTTTACCGATATTGATCGCGAATAATCCTATTCTTATGTCAGGAGAGAATTCTCAAGCGGTAGTTCGTTTAGGCGTTCTAGAAAAAATGGATAAAAGCATGTGGCAAAAAATAGTCGCGTCGTTTAAAGACAAACCTATCTCTCGAAAAATTGGTTGGTCAAGCCTACCAGACGAGCACCAATTAACATTAAGGATGAGCGGACTATTATGGCCCGAAGCGAGTCAAAGAATTGCCAACTCTGCTTATCTAACCAGAGAAGCTAAAGGTAATGGACAAATCATTCTTTTCGCTAGCCAACCAAATTTCAGAGGGTCGACTAAAGCGACTAATCGATTGCTGTTAAATGCGTTAGTTTATGGTCCAGGGCTAGGAACAAGGGTCGTTATAAACCATTAAAAAAAACAAAGAGAGAACTTTATGTCAATGGAAAAATATGCAATCAACACTGGTCGAATTCTACTCGCCGTTTATTTTCTACTGCCCGGCATCCTGAAATTTATTAGCTGGGATTTACACATTGGATTAATGGAAAAACACGGAATGCCATTTGTTACTATTTTATTACCGCTTGCTGCCTTAATCCAAATATCGACTAGCTGTTTAATTTTGGCTAACCGATATGTCACCGAAGCAGCAATGGTACTTGCAGCTATGATAATCGCTATTAATATTTCATTGCATGATTTTTGGAATTATTCGGGCATTGAAGGTGCCCATGAACTTCAAAATTTTGTGAAAAATCTCGGCATCATGGGCGGGTTATTGGTTTTAGCTGGCTTTAGTTATAATAAACCCGATATAACAAAGCCTGTCTAAACTCTAACTACATTACGGCTGATATGGATAAAAAGTCAATTGATGGAATATTTAAGAATTGAATTCGTTATTGCTAGTAACAATCAAAATATCGTCTATTAAGAATACTCTTATAATGAGAAATTAAGGAATGCAACCATCAGAGACAATATCGATAGAGAAATAGCAGAACGATTCAAATCAAATTAGATAAGGAGAGAAGCATGGATAAATTGTTTTTAGGAATTCATAGTCACGTTGTATGTATTAGCAAAAAGACTGGTGACAAACTTTGGGATACGAAAATAAAAAGCGCGACAATTACCAATGTCTATTTTGAAAATGATTTTGTGTACGCCTATTCTGGCGGTCATTTATTTTGCTTAAAAGCAAGCAATGGTGAAGTGGTTTGGGAGAACAGCTTAAAAGGTTTTGGCTATGGTACATGCATTATAGCAAGCGAGAGTGAAAATACCGCGCTAATAGCTAGTCAAATTGCGACTCAACAATCCGTGGCAGCGAGTATCGCTGTAACAGCTAGCGTAGCATCATCCTCTTAATTGTTAAGAATGTAGGTTAGAAAGGCTTCTAGGAGTATAAATTTCTCAATGAGATTACAGGCAAACCTTTTTACTATTTAATACGTCTAACAACCAAATAACTAAAATAAAGAGATTAAATATAGTGGCTTTCAAAAAAATAAATTATTTCATTTCACTATTGCTACTAATAACGAGCTGTCATCTATCTGCATTTGAAACATTAGGTTTAGAAAATGTTACACCGATTCAAGCGGGTTATAACTTAGAAAAACTCAATGAACTTGAGCTATTTTTAAAAGAATCCGGCTCTAACTCTATGTTGTTATTGCATGATGGAAAGGTCTTTTTTGAATGGGGTGATATCAACCGAAAACATGTGATTAATTCAATCCGTAAAGCGATGCTAAATTCTTTAATAGGTATTTATCATTCAAAAGGAAAACTATCTCTAGATTCTACGCTTAAACAACTAAAAATAGATCAACTAGAACCAAAACTGAATTCAATCGAATTAAAAGCTACATTGAGAATGTTGCTCGAATCACGCTCAGGAATTTATTTAGGTGCTACGGCTGAATCCGATTGGATGAAAGATAGAAAACCGCAACGAGGCGCATTTAATCCTGGCGACCATTATTATTACAACAACTGGGATTTTAATGTCGTCGGCGCTATTTTTGAAAAGCAAACAAGCGAAAATATTTTTCAAGCATTTTACCACAACATCGCAAAACCAATTGGTATGAAGCATTTTAAAGGTGATGCTGGTCGTGTAGATTTACCAAGTGATTTACCTATTCCTAATACAGACGGCTTTCATCAATATCAACTTTCTGAATCACCATTCCCAGCATATCATTTTAGAATGTCAACTTACGACATGGCACTTTATGGCCAACTTTATCTAAATAACGGACTCTGGAACGGACAACAAATCATTCCCAAAGAATGGATAAAGCAAAGTACTAAACCGATCTCCATAACAAATAAAAAATACGGATTGGCCTATGGGATGATGTGGTCTGTATTAATTCCTGAGAAAAATCAACAGCGGACTTCTTTCTACCATACGGGGAATGGTGTTCATATGCTCGGAGTATATCCAGAACATAAATTAGTCATGGTTCATCGTGTAGATACTGAAAATCCTTATAAATTTAAATATGATGATTTATATACTGTTATTAGACTGATGCATTCTGCGAGAATCATCAAATAATCTCTATTCTAAAACGCCTCAATCAAATTATAGAATTAAGGAGTCAAATTCGGATTTTTTATTTTAGTTGGGTCAATCGTCATTATCCAAGCATCTTTCTCACTGTTACCGTCATCCCCTATTCGAATTGTTGCTCTACTTTCGTACAAAGTAAGGACTTTTGGACTCATAATTAGTACCTTAGAACCATCATCATTAGTAGTATAAATATTTGAACTAATGAGGATGCGATCATCTAAGTCCGTTACTATAATCTCCATTTCTCTATTATTATCTAAATTCATATTGAACGGCTTATTAAAATTCGACCAAATGGAAGTGTTTTTTCGCCAGGTATGTTGAACACCTTCTTTCATAGTTATATGTTCCAATTCAAACTCAAGTAATGCTCCAAGTTCATTTTCATTATTTTTCTCTTCATTGTATTCTTCATCACTCATGATTTTTGAAATCACAGCACCCTTTCTGGGGCTAACAACAAGACTATTATTTTTTATTTCCCATGTGATATTTGTTAAATCAGATAGGTCCGCTAGATTTATTTTCACTACTTTAAAATTTTCGAAAATAACTGAGGTAAGAGATGGATCAACAACAACTTCAGTCACCTTGTAATACTCGCTGATTATAATTGTTGCAACAGCCATAGGCATCATCTGAAAGTTCAGGCTAAATCGTTCGATCGCTTGATCTCTACTCTTGGCATTATCAATTTTCACGCTAAAAGAAGAAACGGGAACTGACAGTAAACCTACAGTTAACAACGTTAAAAMASKAMTNMTTRTYWKTNATMWANWAAYTSATAYSRKSTYWCTMCRWAWSRTRTTGAAGTCGGCGGACGTCAGGATTTTTACTTACCACCGCACTGCTAAAATGAGTGTGATTGTCGACTTGAGTGTTTAGCATTAAAGAGGCTAACTGTTGCTGATAACTATTAGTGGAAAACGATTGGCTAGCTTTATGGTCACATCGTGCTTCCAACAACTCAGTTAAATCTGTCGCAAGAAACCAAAGTAGAGGGTTCCACCAATAGATATTTCGAATAAGCTCGATGAGTAATAACCAATAGTTGTCTTTGTATAATTTATGGGTTGACTCATGCTCAAGAATTATCTTGAGATGTTTAGAATTAGCAAGGTTTTGGTTAATCCATATTGAAGGTTTTTGATAACCAATCAATAAAGCATTTTTAATGTTTTTACTCAGATAAACAGGTATTCCTTTGAAATATTTTAATGGCTCACGTTGACTTTCACTCTTTAGACTTTTAATCCATTTGAAATGCACAAACAGCCGTACTAAGGAAAATACTAATCCCAATAGACACGCTAAAATGAAAATGTTAAATAATGAAAAAGAGAAAGAAGGAGCAACTTGGCTAATAGTCGTAAATTCAAAAGTTCCTAAGGATTGTGGCGTTATCCAAGGAAGAGCTACACTGGCGTCTTGTGGAAATAAATTACGCACTAGACTAAATGGARTTACCCAACAAAGAAGCGCAAAACTAGAGACTAGTAATCTTGCGTTAATGCTAGTTGTTCCCAGCCTATTGTGTAGAATAGCCAAGGCACTAATCATTAAATTACTGATCAAAAAAAGATTCATTTTATTTAAGCTCCTTTTTTCTTTTTTTAAGTAGAGATTCTAAGTAACTAATATCTTCTAAAGAAAGAGATTCCTCTTGTAAAATATGCGCCACCAAAGGCTTACTTTTACCCAAAAATACTCGATTAATAAAATCCTTAATCATTGGTTTACGAAGTTGATTTCTTTCTACCGATGGCTTATAAAAGATGGTTCGACCTTCCTGTCGAGACCGATTTAAAGCGCCTTTTTTTTCAAGTCTATCAATGATTGTTTTAACCGTTGAATAGCTTACTGTACGTTTTGACGTAATAATTTGGTGAATTTCAGGAGCCGTAGATTCTGGATTGCTCCAAAACAACTGCATAACTTCTAATTCAAAAACTGATAGTTCCATTAGCCATTCTCTACAACTGTAGTGATAGATATCTACAACTGTAGWGATCTGTTTGGATATTGTCAATACTYAATTTTTAAACAATCGTATTGTTTGAATACAAACATGCTATTCTTTTAGTAACCTAAGACTCTCCAAGTTCTTATTAATCCAAAACGAGAAGAATATGCCAGCCTACGCTCCATTCAAATCTATCGCCCTAGTTAAAGAAATTGAGTCACCCGAAAATCCTGGTGGCTTAGAAAAACGAGTCGCTTTGATCCCGACCGATGTAGGTCGATTAATTCAACAAGGGATTCAAGTTTTTGTTGAATATGGAGCTGGCGAAGGTGTTGGGTTTAGTGACGAGGAGTACCTAACGAATAATGCCACTATGCAAACGGCGGATCAGATTTATATTGATAAAGAACTCATTATAAAGTTTAAAGGCCCCTCTTTAGCCTCTATCGAACAAATGAAAAAAGGTTGTACTTTGTTTTGTATGGCGCATTTTGGCTCTTATCCTGACCGGGCGAAACTTCTCCAAGATAAACATATCAACGTGATAGCTATGGAAGAAATAGCAGAGTCGCCTAAAATTCAAAGTGATGAAGTGATATGCGCGAGAATGGCAATGGTTGAAGCTTTAAAACCATTTTTTGACAATAATACCATTGGCGGATTACGAGTGAGAGTGATTGGTTGGTCTGAGAGACTTCGGGGAGCGATTAGACGTTGCGGAAATAGAAACCCTCGTTCACTTCATGTTATTCAAGAAAATACCCCATTTGAACGATTAGATGCGATTGGTGAAAATGCGCTTTATTTTTATGATTCTGCTAATTTTAATGATGACAATAATATTATTTCTCAGTTAAAAGAAAAAGCAACTCATTGCTTTGATTTACATGCGTTTGAAAAAGAGCAAGGAAGTAAAGCTGTTTTTGATTATCGAAAATCTCACCCGCCTGCGCAATTAGGTATCAGGCGTATTCAATGTTTGCATGAAACGGGTCGGGCGGGCGCAAGATATGGTGTCAAATTATTATCTGAGAACAAACCAAACAAATCAGCCTCCGATATTAATGCCATCGTATTAGGCTATGGAAATGTTGCACAAGGTGCCGTTGATGAATTGTTTCAACAAGGCGTCAATCAAATCAGTATTTTGGGACGTACTCATACAGCCAAAGATCAAATTAATTATTGGTTAAAAGATATTGATCTAGTGGTTAATGGCGCAGAGCAATCTCCACAAATGCGCGGTATTAATTTTTTAATCAGCAATAAACATTTGAAAGATTTAATCCCTGAAAAATCGGTAGTGATTGATCTCGTTGGTGGTAGTCCCACTAACCGAAGCCCTGTAGAACCTGTCATCAGTTGTAGCTTTTTAACGGCGCCTAGTTTTGTGCAAGACGGCGTTACCGTTTCATCTTTATGGGGTTGGCCGATGCTGGGTATGATGAGAGAAACCGCGATCAAATACTCTGGTCAAATTGTCGAAGTATTAACTGGTACAGAAAGATTAATTGATGGTTTAGAAAAATTAGCACCGGGCGTACAAAGAGCACTTGTTTGTGGACCATATGAGAGTTAATTTTTTAAGTTAACTCTCTTCTGCAATTACCAGATTTTCTTATCTCGACCTAAAGTTAAATGATCTCCTTAAGCGCAGAAGTACACAGTAATACATTCTCCCGTTTTGAAGAATTCCCCATCAAACCAATGCGCCATACTTTACCGGCTAATGCACCTAATCCCGCGCCAATTTCTAAGTTGTAATCATTGAGTAAAGTGGAACGGATTTTTGCGTCATCCACTCCCTCTGGAATAATAACCGAGTTTAATTGTGGTAATCGATCTTTTTCATTAACCAAGAAACCAATGCCTAACGATTTTAAACTTGCCTTTAATAACTGATGATTTTTTTCATGCCGAGCCCAAGAATTTTCGATCCCTTCTTCACACAGCATCACTAACGACTCATGTAATCCATAAAGTGTATTTACCGGCGCGGTATGGTGATAAGCGCGTTTTGCACCTTTCCCCCAATAACCCATGACAAGATTAAGATCTAAAAACCAGCTAGATACCGGCGTTTTACGATTAGTTAATTTTTTAATCGCACGATCACTAAAACTAACAGGCGAAATTCCCGGAGGTGCTGAAAGACATTTTTGCGTGCCGGAATAAATCGCATCAATTTCCCATTCATCCACACGTAATTCCGTACCCGCTAGCGATGTAACCGCATCAACAATATTTAAACAATCATATTGATGAGCAAGTGCGCAGAGTTTTTTAGCGTCGGATTGCGCGCCGGTCGAAGTCTCCGCGTGAACAAAAGCGACTATTTTGGCATCGGGATTATCTTTTAATGCTTGTTCCAATTTATCCGCTGAAACCGCCTCGCCCCATGCGTCTTCCACAACWRTCGCTTCACCACCTAATCGAGTCACATTTTCCTTCATGCGATTACCAAATACACCATTGATGCACACTATGACCTTGTCGCCAGGTTCAACTAAATTAGCAAAACAAGTCTCCATTCCAGCCGATCCCGGAGCAGAAACCGGCATAGTTAGCTCATTTTTAGTCTTAAAAGCATATTTGAGTGCTTCCTTAGTTTCATCCATCATTGCCACAAAAGCAGGATCTAAGTGACCAATGGTCGGTCGAGCCATCGCTTGAAGAACTCGGGGATGCACATCGGAAGGACCTGGTCCCATTAAAGTGCGTACGGGCGGATTAAATGATTTCATAGTGATGCCTCTTTATCTGCTTTCTGTTTGCTAGCTTTATAAATTAGGTCTTGCTAATATAACCTGAATAATGATGTTTTAATAGCCAAATGACTGGCATTATCACTAATTAGTATACTGTTGTCCTATAACTCGATAGCACAATAAAGAGAAAAACCATTATAATAATCACTATGCCTAAATTTCAAGCGTCTATCCTTCAAGAATTAACCAATCAACTGCCCTCTGAGCTCGTTTTAAAGGGCGATGAAGCAACACGCCCTTTTGAGTGTGATGCACTGACAGTATTTAAACAAAAACCTTTAGCTGTAGTTTTACCCACTAATATCGAGCAACTTAAACAAGTCATTTCAATCTGCAAAAAACATCAAACACCTATTGTTACTCGTGGTGCAGGAACGGGACTTTCTGGTGGCGCAGTGCCAATAAAAGACAGTGTGGTTCTGGGATTATCCAAATTAAATAAAATAAAATCGATCAATGTTGACGAGCAATATGCCGTGGTAGAGCCTGGCGTACGCAACATTGCTATTAGTGAAGCGGTGGCACAATACGGGCTTTATTACGCGCCCGATCCTTCCTCACAAATAGCCTGCACCATTGGCGGAAATGTAGCGGAAAATTCCGGCGGTGTACATTGTTTGAAATACGGCTTAACCGTTCATAACGTGCTCAGTATTAAAATGCTCACCGCTGATGGTGAAGAGTTAACCCTGCATCGCGATGACGATGGTTTAGGTTTGTTAGCATTAATGAATGGCTCGGAAGGACTATTGGGTATCATCACCGAAGTCACCGTCAAGTTATTAGCTAAACCAGAATTTGCACAAGTCATACTAGCGGGCTTTGATAATGTTAAGGATTGTGCYGAYGCWGTMGCYAAAATTATTACCGCMGGCATTATTCCTGCGGGATTAGARATGATGGATGATTTTGCWATAAAAKCRGCCGAAGATTTTGCYAARGCKGGYTATCCRAGAGATGCWAAAGCATTGTTATTATGTGAGYTAGATGGAAGCGTAGMAGAMGTTAAAATYGAAYTGGAAAWAGTRMAAMWTATTYTRAATAACGCMACCAGTTTACAAGTATCRMAAAATGAACAACAGCGSTTAYTATTTTGGAAAGGGCGYAAATCAGNCTTTCCCNGCGGYGGGWCGAYTMTCACCKGATTATTAYTGTATGGATGGCACTATTCCAAAACGAYAYTTRGCKGAAGTSTTAGAGAAAATTAGTGAGTTATCCAAACAATATGGGCTTAGAGTAGCAAACGTTTTTCATGCGGGTGATGGAAATTTACATCCATTGATCCTTTATGATGCGAGTAAAGAAGGCGAATTAGAAAAGACTGAGCAATTTGGCACCGATATTTTAAAAGTTTGTGTTGATGTTGGCGGTACCATTACCGGCGAACACGGAGTCGGTATCGAAAAACTGGATGCCATGTGTTATCAATTTCCGCCTGAAGAATTAGAAATGTTGCATCAAATAAAAGCGGTATTTGATCCCGAGTCACTTCTTAATCCAGGTAAAGCAGTACCGACATTGCATCGTTGCGCGGAGCTGGGCGGAATGCATATTCACAAGGGTCAATTACCGCATCCTGAATTGGAACGATTCTAATGATAGAATTAGAAACGATCCAACAACAAGTTTTAGATGCGAAACAACTACGTATTTTTGCGGGCAAAAGTCAATTTGAAAATCCCAAATCAGCTCCGTCTGTCGCTCTTTTAGATATGACTCAATACGCTGGTGTGATCGAATATTATCCCGAAGAATTAGTCATCACCGTTAAAGCGGGAACAACGATCAAACATTTAAATGAAATATTAGTAGAGAATAATCAGGCGACTTCTTTTGTACTTCCCGATAATGAAAAATCAACCATTGGCGGCGCTTATGCGATGGGAAACCCTGATTTGCGTGATGCGGTGCTTGGTATTAAAATTATTGATGGTAGAGGAAGACTATTGAGTTTTGGTGGTCAAGTGATGAAAAATGTTGCTGGTTATGATGTCGCGCGATTGTTAGCTGGTTCAAAAGGAAAAATGGCGATTATTTGTGAAATAAGTTTTAAAATAATTCCGTTAAACTACGCGCAAAAAATAGCTTGTTTGAAAAATATAGACCAACCTATACCTATCAAGACAAAAAAGTTATCAACGCTTAAAATACAAATAGAACAAGGAATAAAAAATATTTTCGATCCACTTGGAAAATTCATCTAAGGATGTCCATCTAGAGCTTATTATTGAATGCAAACAAAATTACCAGAAGACATTATTTTTACTAGCAAAGGTCAAAGAGCCGAAGAGATTATTAAATCTTGTGTGCATTGTGGATTTTGCTTAGCTACCTGTCCGACTTATCAACTAACTGGTAATGAACTTGATTCTCCTCGTGGTCGCATTTACTTAATCAAGTCTGCATTAGAGGGTAACGGTTTTGATCAAACCAGCATTCAACATCTTGATAAATGTTTAACTTGTCGTGCATGTGAGTCAACTTGTCCTTCTGGCGTTGACTATGGCGAACTGGTTGATATCGGTCGAGAGTTTGTTGACGTAAAGCGAGTTTGGTGGCAAAAATTATTTCGGACTAGCGTTCGACTAACGTTAACTTCACCCAAACTATTTAATATTTTTGGTCGACTGTTTAGACATTCCTCAATTAAAACGCCACAGATAAAACCGAATAAAGTTGAAAGTCGAATATTGCTGTTGGCTGGTTGCGTACAACCCAGTCTTGCGCCCAATATTAATCACGTAACCAAAAATGTATTAGCAAAACTCAATATCGCAGTTGTCGAAACTAAACAAACAGAATGTTGTGGAGCGTTAGAACAACATTTATCGGCTCAAGATATCGCGCTTGTAAGAATTAAAACCAATATCAACAATTGGCATGCTATGTTAGAAACCACGAATCCAGAATCAAAAATAGAAGCCATCATTTCTAATGCCAGCGGATGTGGTGTGATGGTCAAGGATTACCCAACACTTTTTGAGCCGGATGAACCCTATTTTGCCAAAGCAAAAATAGTGTCAGAAAAGACTAAAGATATCGCGGAATATTTATCGGAGAAAGATCTCTCACCGCTTAAACCAAAAAATACAAAACTATCTTATCATGCGCCTTGCACACTGCAACATGGTCAAAAACTACCTGGACTCGTTGAGGGATTATTGGAAAAACTAGGGTACGACGTTGCGCCGATCACTGATTCTCATTTGTGCTGTGGCTCAGCCGGTACTTATTCAATTTTCCAACCAAAAATGGCAAAGAAATTAAGAGATAATAAAATTCAATATTTATCAGAATCAAAACCCAACGTTATTGTTACTGCCAATATTGGTTGTTTAATGCATCTATCCCAGGGTACAAAAATCCCCGTAAAACATTGGATTGAATTGCTTGATAATTAGAAAAGGGCTATAACTTAATATTATTTTCTCATTGCCTCTAGTTTTTTCAAAATATCTCTCCAGCTTACTATACCAATTGGTTGGAAATTATCATCAACAATAGGAATACAGGATATTTTAGTAGTGTTGAATATTCCTATTGCATCATAAATATTAGCATCCTTTTTAAGCGTAATTGGCTTTCTAGACATCACTTGATGAACTCGCTTATTGAGAGACGCCCGATCTTTTAGTGTTTCAGAAGCACTATCAATATTAGGGCTAAGTGCTTCTAGCAAGTCACGATCAGATATAACCCCATACAATTTGCTCCCATCCATCACTAACAAATGGTGAAAATGTGTTTTATCAAATATTTGTTTAACCTTTTGTAACGGATCGTCCATTTTAACCGTTACTAGCCTAGTACTCATTATTTGCTCAACATTCATGATTTTTCCTACTTATAATCCGCGCTTATATTAATATTAGTCAATAGATTTACAAAATCAAGATAGAATTTCACACTATTTTTACTAGTTTCCTCCCCTATAATGATAAGATAATGATACTAAACACTTCACTCTTATAATCATAAATTAAATGAGAGCATAACAACAAAATATATGGAATCATTCTCACTCAATTTTAATCCAGAAAGCCTAATCGGATTGAATATCATGATTGCTATTATGATGTTTGGTGTTTCACTGGAATTAACGCCCAACGATTTTAAGCGAATTATCAAAAATCCTAAAGCCCCAATTATCGGACTGACCATCCAATTTATTCTACTACCCGCAATAACTTGTTTTGCCACTTGGATATTAAAGATTGATCCTATGTTTGCATTAGGCATGTTATTAGTCGCATCCTGCCCAGGCGGWACSTTTTCTAATATTATGACTTGGCTRGCAAAAGGTAATGTTGCTGTTTCSGTTAGYATGACYGGYGTTTCCAGYTTAGTCGCAGGWWTYATGACWCCCTTTAATTTTGCTTTTTATGCGAATCTAAATCCYTATACTMGRCCACTTTTATCRGAAATTAAYATCCAACCTCTCTCRTTATTTAYATTGGTTATGTTGGTACTYGCYTTRCCATTAGTGCTTGGAATGTTYGCSGGAAAACGATWCCCTAATTTATCYCGYATYATTGAAAAACCMTTRAAAATAATGGCRCTWSTKATYATGTTACTKTTAGCMCTGATTGCSTTTGCAAAAAAYACYGARCAATTYATCRCCTACTTTGATCAATTTTTTRTTTTAGTRGTTKCRCATAATGCTTTRGCAATYKCWTTRGGTTATGGYGGYGCTTATYTRTTRAAATTATCTATCSCYGACAGACGAGCAATYGCATTAGARGTAGGAATACAAAATGGYGCRYTGGCACTRGTYATTATATTTACMTTYTTYCCTCAAGCATCAGGCATGTTATTAATYGCWGCMTTTTGGGGSRTMTGGCATTTAGTMAGTGGTTTAACWCTWTCAACYWTRTGGTCWTTYATTCCGATASYYWCTGARMAYGARTCAMNNAAAGKAMSWMNAYAAAATGTATGACATCATCATAAAAAATGGTACCTATTTTGATGGCTCAAAATTTTGTGAGAAAAAAGCTAACGTCGCAATTAAAAATGGGGCAATTGTTGAAGTAAGAGAATCACCGTTCAACGATTCAGATGCGAAAGAAGTCATCGATGCTAAAGACCGCTGGGTAACGCCAGGTTTCTTAGAAATACACAGCCACTATGATGCGGAAGTTATAGTCGCTCCCGCTTTAAAAGAATCCGTTCGTCATGGTGTTACCAGTATTGCGTTAGGCTCTTGTTCTATTTCTATGATTAATTCTGATCCCGAAGATTGTTCAGATTTATTTACACGAGTAGAGGCCGTTCCGCGCGAAGTAGTTCTCCCTGTATTAGAAAAAATGAAAGTTTGGAATGACGCAAAGGGCTATCGAGCGTTTTACGAAAAGCATCCGTTAGGTCCAAATATTTGTTCGTTTATTGGTCACAGCGATATCCGTGTCGCTTCAATGGGAATTAAGCGTGCAACTAGTAACCTAAAACCAACAGAAACAGAAATGCAAAGTATGGAAAAAATGCTTGAACAAGCACTCGACAATGGCTGTTTAGGATTGTCCATGATGACCACTAAACTAGACAAGATGGATGGCGATAGAGCTTGGAGTCAGCCACTTCCATCAACCTTTGCTAGTTGGTGGGAATTTAAACGACTATTTAAGATTTTAAGACGACGTAACGCTATTTTGCAGGGTGCGCCAGATGCCGTTAAAAAAGTCAATGTCTTCGGCTTTTTGTGGCAAGCACACGGTCTATTTAGACGGCCGATGAAAGTCACTATGCTGACCGCACTTGATTTAAAGTCCAATCCTTTTTTGCCGACTATCACTTTAGTTAGTGGCTGGATTGCTAACAAAATTTTACGAGCAGATTACCGTTGGCAGACTTTACCTGCTCCATTCACGATTCACCTTGAAGGATTAAATGTTAATGCGTTCGAAGAATTTGAAACCGGTGCACTATTACGTGATATGAAAGATGAGTCTGAGATCTACAAAAAAATTAATGAACCTGAATTTAGAAAAGAATTTAAAAAGCACGTTTCTGAAATATTCACTGTTGGATTATGGCATCGAGATTTAAGTGATGGTTGGATTACAGATTGTCCCGACAAAAGTCTAATTGGTATGAATTTTAAAGAAGTTGGTCAGTCTTTAGGTACCGATGCAGTTGATACTTATTTTGACTTAGCAACCAAGTATAAAAATAAACTACGATGGAAAACAAGCTATACGAGCGATCGATTAGATGTAATGCATAAATTAATCGCAAGCCCATCCACACATATAGGCTTTGGCGATAGTGGTGCGCATGTTAGGCAACTTGCACTGTATAATTTTCCATTACGATTACTTAAATATGTACGAGATGCAGACTTAAAAGGCAAACCATTTATTAGCAACGCCAAAGCGGTTAATAAGTTAACTGCCGATCTAGCCGATTGGTTTGGTTTGGATGCTGGCTATATTAGAAAAGGCGATAGAGCCGATATCGCTATCATCAATCCGGAAGGATTAACCGATGAAATTGATGAAGTTTGCGAGGCTCCGATGCAAGGATTTGCTATGGATCGGCTGGTTAAAAGAAATGATGATGCTGTCGATGCAACGATTATTAATGGAAAAATAGTCTATCGAAAGGGCGGTAGATTTTCCGATGACTTTGGTAAAAACCGTATTTATGGAAAGTTCCTTGAGAATAGGCTAATTACTAACTAAAAATTATAAGAATATTAGATATTTTTATACTAAAATATTAACTAAAGCATATTTCATCATTATTACCAATAAGTTAAGGAAAGTCTTTCTGTGAACCCAAAAGAATATAAAGAATTGATGACATCATCTGGAAAGGTTTCTCGTCAGGCTCTAATGGTTTTAAGAGATTTAGAAATCCCCAATATTCCAGCCTGCTACCATGTTGCCTATGAACTTTGTGAAGACTCAAGCGCTAGCTTAAAAGAAAAAATGGAATTGAATAAAGGTGAACGTGAAAAAGTGCTCAATGACGTTCAAAATATCTATTATGAACTAATCGCTCAACCTCAAGAAAAAGAGCTTAAAAAGTTTTCCAAGCGATTTCATCAATTAGTAGCATCAACTTCGTCTTCAGTTAAGCAAGGGCAGAAGCATCTAGCCGACTACGCTAATTATCTCCAAGATATACGCCCTTTTTTAGAACCTGACTCTGGAGCTGATGTTTTAAACATAACTACTTTATTAATAAAGGAAACTGAGTCTGTTCGTTTACACGCAAAAGAGATGGAGAATAAACTCAAAGAAGCTAATTTACAAATTGGATTGTTAGAAGATAAACATTTACAAATGAAACAGCTTGCTCACAAAGATAGCTTAACGGGCGTTCTTAATCGTGTAGGGCTTAATGAAGCTTTTACGCAAGCCGAAATGATGAGTGATAACTTTCCAATGGCCGTTTTAGTTGCTGACATTGATAAATTTAAAGAGTTTAACGATAAATACGGACACCTAGTTGGCGATAGTGTTTTAAAAGCAGTTTCAAATAACCTTCAGAAAAATATAAAGGGTATCGATATAATTGCACGAGTAGGCGGTGAAGAATTTATTATATTATTAATGAAAACAAATAAAAAAGACGCTTTAAAGTTTGCCGACAAACTTCGTTTAATTATTGAACAACTTCGCATTAAAAAGCGGAAAAGCGAAGAGACTATCGATAGTTGTACTTTAAGTATCGGTATAGCGCAATTGCAAAGCGATGATGATGTGTATGATGTAATTGAAAAGGCCGATAAAGCAATGTATAAAGCAAAAAAATCAGGTCGCAATAACGTTAAGTTATTCGTTTAAAAATATCATTACCAATCAAAACAAGCCGGCTAAAACATCCTCAAAAACTCAGTAAACGTTCGATTTTATAACTATAATTAATACAACAACACTTTTATGAAAAATAAAAATGGATAAAGAATCAAGAAGAACCAACCCTCGCCTTGCAATTAACATGAAGGTTAAGATTACCGCTGGAAATTACAACACAATGCATCTGATTACTGAAAATTGCTCCGATGGAGGCATTTTCGTAACCGATGACAGACTTGCTGAAATGCAAGTCGGATCAGATGTAGAGGTTCAGGCCGATAAAGGTGTTGACGATCAGCCTATCATTAAAGCCAGAATTGCTTGGACCAATAGCCAAGGCGCAGGACTGGAATATATTATCAATGAGTGACGGTTAAGGAAAAACAATCATGCTGGATTAATATTTATGCAGGGTTCTTGTCCGCCAACACCGTATTCTTCAATTTAAACCCAACGATATTGCCAACCATTGCCACAGCAAACCAAAGCCACCCCGCTAAACTGCCCGATGCAATACCACTGAAATACGCTCCAATATTGCAACCAGACGCCAAACGCGCTCCGTAACCTAACAACAAACCACCAAGAATCAATCGAAAAACAAGTATGCCTGATGCTTTATAGCTTACCGAGATCTTATTGCTTAATTTTGCCGCCCACCAGATCCCTAACACTAACCCAACATTCATCACCGAAGTGCTGTGTTTTAAAACGGGCTCACTAAGCGCTTTTGCCCATGAAGTATTTTGCCAATATTCGTAACCCGAAAGATCGCCGCCGAAAAAATCAAAAACTTTGGCTCCCCAAAGCGCAAACCCTGAAGTGACTCCCCATGGTTTTCCTTTCACCAATAAAGTGGCCAAATTCAGCGCAGCCAAAAGGATTGCTGCAACTAAAAGAGGCCAATGATTTCTAAGAAATCCTGGCATTTTATTATGCACACCATTATTGATAGGATTAATGTTGCCATGCGATTTCCTTTCTATGAACAAAAACAACATCCAAAGAACTCCAGCAATGCTCAAGTTGACAATAATGGCAGTCACTAAACCCCAATCATGAATCATTGAGAACTTCCCTATTGACGGCATTGCATTCCACCAAGGCACATGGAAAGTACCAATTAATGAGCCCACAATAAAAGCAACTAAAGTTATGCCCATTCTTAAACTACCCGTTCCAAGATAGGCTAACGTTCCTGAAGCACAACCATTGCCAAACTGCATTCCGACACCAAAAATAAAAGCGCCTGCAACAAAAGCCGTGCTTATTGGGGTTAATTTTCCGGAAAGCGCTTGTCCATTAAATTCGCCCATAGCAAACATGGGTAGCATGATGAGGCTAGCGATTATAAGAGTCAGCATTTGAGCCCGTAGCTGTTGAGTTCTCTGGCTTTTTATAATGTGAGTGAAACCAGCCGTGAAACCGTAATTAGCTTGAAATAGCACCAAACCTAGCGCGCTTCCTATAATAAACAGATAGCCTTGTTTAGTCCCTACATAACTAAATATAGCGAAAATACATAAGCTAAAGCCTAAGGTGAATATCAAGTTACTCGGTTTACTTTTTATCGCGTTAAAAAGGTTTATGGCTGCATTCATAAACTACTACCTATTAAAAATTTAGTCGATAACAGTAATACATATTGATTTTAGAAGTCAATAGGCTATTAAGACTAATCCGTTATTAGATTACAAGTAAAAGCATAGCTTGAACAATCATCTATGCTGCGACATATAGAATAATTCTGTTACAAATTTAATAGTGTTCGAATATTTAAAGCGTCTATAATTGTATCAATACCTATAAGTTCTCAATTAAGAGAGAATACAAAACATGATCTCAATCCATAATAAAAATAAAAAAGCCTTTGTCAATACTCAAACGATTCTGATAGGCAGTCTCTGCGCATTATTATTTATCGATACAAGTGCCGCACAAGAAACACCTTCCGCAGAATCTAAAGCTCTGACAGAGATCAAGCAAGACAAGTACCCTTCAAGTTACTTCGAACAATATGCTCCACAAAACTCACTTCAAATGATCGAAAGATTACCTGGTTTCAAATTTAACGAAGGCGAAAATAATCGCGGTTTTGGTGGCAATGCGGGAAATGTGCTAATTGATGGTGCTCGCCCAACCAGTAAATCAGGAGGGCTATCGGGCGCGCTCAATAGAATTCCGGCGGCTCAAGTAGATTATATTGAAATACTAAGAGGTGGCGTAAGTGCTGGAGAAACATCGGGACAATCGATCATCGCCAACGTGGTAAGGAAAAAAGGGTTAACTAGCGGCCGTTGGGCAGCAAAAATTAGACGCGCCCCCGATGGCAAGTCAATTCCAAATATTGAAGCGGCAATTAATACCAACATTGGCGATTGGAAAACAGCATTTGATATTGATATTGGAGGATCTCCTGGCTATCGAACCGCTCTAATAGAAAAACGAGACGCCAATGGTACTCTGATTACAGCTGCCGATGAAGAATTTACACATCGCAATAAATGGTTATTTGCCAATGGCGAAGGCGCGATTAAGATTGGTGAAGGGCTTTTGACTTTAAATACTAAGATCGGTGGCGACGAGGGTGAGTTTGATACCAATCGAGATGTTTATGATGGACGCCAGCCAAATGGCGCAAATTTTGATAGAAACCGATCGATAATTGAGAATAGTGAATTTAACTTAATAGAATTAAGTATTGATTGGGTTGAAACTTCCGAGGACTGGAAATTACACTTAATCGGATTGTCAGTTAAAAGCGATCAAAAATATGATAATGAAGTGTTTTCTGAAAATTTTCTAAATCCTGAACAATCTAATAGCCAGTTTTCGCAAGATTCCGATAAGAGTGAATTAATTTCTCGTGCAACCTATGGCTTTGTTGGGAGTGACTCCTTTAAACCTGAATATGGAATTGAAATTGCGCAAAATAAACTATCAAATTCTTCTCAATTTTTTGACAATGGAATACAAGTAGAATTGAACGGCGCACTGGTTAACGTTGAAGAGTTACGTAGCGAGATATTTGCTAGTTTCACTTACCAAATTTCAAAAGATCTTTCTATAGAAGGTGGAATTACTAGCGAGTTTTCAGAAATAGAAGTCTCCGGTGAACTACTCAATAAACAAAGTTTTCAATTTATTAAACCTCGCCTAACGGCAAACTATAAATTAAATAAAGACAGTCAATTATCTGTTTCTGCTGAGCGCAGAGTCGGCCAATTAAATTTTCGCGATTTCGCCGCCAGTAGCGATCCCGCCGATGGCAATATATTTTCTGGAAATCCTGATTTATCCCCAGATACAAGCGACGAGCTTACAATAACTTATGACTGGAGTTTTTCTGAAAAAGGCAGTTTAAAATTCAAGGTTTTTCATCATTGGAAACAAGATATATTGGAACAAGTTATTATACCTAATGCACAAGGGCCTGATGGGCAAGGTCTTGGAAATGCCGGCGATGCAAAATTTTGGGGAATAGATACTGACTTAAAACTTCCTTTGGATTGGATTTTAGAAAATGGACTAATTGAGATTTCACATGTATATGCAGACTCGGAGTTTTACGATCCGGTTATTGGAGGTAATAGAACCATTAATGGTTATATTCATGACTGGTTATCATTTAAATTTAGACAAGATTTAGTCAAAAGCAAGTTTGCTTGGGGCATTGAATACTGGGGCGAATTTAGAGATACAAACTATAGAGTGAATGAAAGAGTGACCTTCGGCGGTAACGATCGCTTTAGGGCATTTATTGAAACCAGTCGATACTTTGGCGTTAAATTTGAGCTGGAAGTCACACATTTAAATACTGGAGACTACACTCGTTCTCGATTTATTCATGGTGGTGATCGAAGTTTACCTCTCGCAACTACCGAAATCGCTTATCGACATCGCGAACCTGAAATAAAACTATCGGTCTTCGGTACATTCTAATCAGCTTTATTCAGTTCATCTTCTTTCACTCTCTTTCATTTTCTTTCATAAAAAGGGTTACAATATAAATTAACTTACGCTTAAACGATAGAAAGTTAATACCAATGACTCTTAATTCTTTGAAAACAATAAAATATTTAATTTTACTACTCGCATTCCATTTTAATCAAATTTGCTTTGCAGAAGACACTCAATCGCCCTACCTCATCATACTCGGTATCGCACAGGATGCCGGTTATCCACAAGCTGGATGTTATCAAAAACACTGCATGAAAGGGTGGAAAAATCCAACGGAGCAAAAAAGTCCGGTATCCCTTGGTCTAGTTGATCCGAAATTCAAAAATAAATATTTATTTGAAGCAACACCTAACCTACCTCAACAATTATACAAGCTTGATCAAAATACTTTAGGGTTAGATTACAAACTAAACGGAGTCTTTTTAACTCATGCCCATATTGGTCATTACACTGGATTAATGTTTTTGGGACATGAATCAATGGGAGCCCAGAACATCCCCGTATTCGCCATGCCAAAAATGAAAATTTTCTTAGAAAATAACGGACCGTGGAGTCAGTTAGTTAACTATAAGAACATTATTATTAAACCTCTTAAAAATAAACAAACAGAAAATTTAGGATCCATTAAAGTAACACCTTTCATCGTACCGCATCGTGATGAGTTTTCAGAAACCGTTGGTTTTAGAATTGAAGGTCCAAATAAATCAGCGTTATTTATTCCTGACATCAACAAATGGTCTGTTTGGAAACAGAATTTAGCAAGCATGATTAAAACCGTCGATTATGCTTTTTTAGATGCAACTTTTTTTGCGCAGGGTGAGTTACCGGGAAGAGATATGACAAAAGTACCTCATCCTCTAGTAACCGAAACAATGAACGAATTAAAAGAGTTGTCAATGCAAGAGCGAAATAAAGTTTGGCTGATTCATTTTAACCATACAAATCCACTTCTCAATCAAGAAAGTAAAGCTCGTGAGCAAGTTAAAGCTTTTGGGTTCAATATTGCCGAAGAAGGCCTTATTCTGTTCTTATAATTTTTCTAAAAACTCTCGATAAATATTGGCGCTTTCTTTTGGTATTTCAAACATAGGCATATGACCAATATCTGGCCAAATTTTGATTGAAATATTTTTCACCCCTTTTTTCCATACTTCCACACTGCTAACATGAATCAATTGATCTTTTTCTCCCCAAAGTAGGCTAAGGGTCAGGTCGCGTTATAAATAATACAATCGTCAATCTTAGTAATATCCGTCTTTAATTCTACCTCAGTGCTAAGGTTCTAGTCACACAACTCGCTGAGCCACTATGCCCAAAATCAAAATATTGGTCGATTACTTTTAGCTTATGATCGCCTATCTCTTGACATAAGCAAATGGCAACACTTCTCGTTATTTTGGTTCATATTTTTTGGATTTGGCCACGTTTATTTTCTGCCAGCAGGTGGTCCGTTGTTGTGCATATTTTGGAAAGATCCCTTCTGAGTACGCCGTACATTCTTTAAAATATTCAATCCAAACCTTACCCTCATTTTTCATCTTCTGTGAACACACCTCTTTCATTAATTTATATTTCAATTCTAAATTATGAAAATCCAATCCACAAACTTGTATAATTTTAGCCTTCTCGAATTCTTTTGCAGCAACATTTTCATTTCCTAAGCCATAAGAGTTTAAATCTTCCTTACTCAAAATCCGAATGTCGTCTGATAAAACAACATTCATATCATCAACAACGGAAGGAGAAACACCGTATTTAGCAAAATAATTTTTAAGTATAGGTGTTAAAACTTCATATTTTTTAAGATATTCTGGATATGAAATCGATTCAACTGATAACTCATATGAAAAAGGACGATGGATTCCAATATCTCCACCAGGAGTCCGGTAAATGCCGGCAGCATAAATAAAAACACAAGAACTGAAACATTTGTTATTGAACCTTACTAGAACTCTAAACTCTTTTGATGCTATTAAGTCGCCTATTTTTAAAGCTTCCGAAACTAATCCTCCTCGGCTATCTAGCCAAAGCGGGGCGCCCAATACTGCTCTATTCGATAATACGCGTGTTGCAATTTGAACTTTTGATAAGGTGTTGTCACTAATTAATCCTCGTATTTCAATGCCTGACAGTTTACAATTTACTCCGAAAACTTTATCCAACTGTTGATTTAGTCGTTTGGCTACCATAGGTATATCAGTATTTTCTGAAATCGGTGTATCGGTACTATATGAGATCGGTATAGCTGAATAGGAACCGCAGGATTCTTTATTCAATACAACGGTCACGATAGCTTTTTTTTGTTGTGACGCTAGTACAAAACCATTCAAACATATTAAAACTATAAAAATACTGAATAAAATAAAACGCATCGAAATCTCTCTCCTTACTAATTGTTATTATAAATAACGCTTGTTCCTCGTAATTTTGTTTCGATTATTTAACTTTTTATAAGTTAGCTTCGAAACTACCAAGATCTTTACCGTTAAGAGTTAAAAAACCCTTTCCTGTTTTCTTGTTGATTACACAAGAGCCAGAAGCTTTTCCACGGGTTGTTGTTATACCGTTCTCCTTCTTTCCTTTACCCCATCTGTAATAATGCTCTATAGAGTCTCCATGATCTTTCTTATACGCCCAAGCAACGGATATTACCTTGCCATCGGAGAGTGTTTTGTAAGCGTTTTCACACTCTTGAATCGCCTTGGTGGGTTTGTTACAGCCTGCAACCAAGACGATAGAAGCAAGCAAAGTAGACATTTTAAAAGCGGTTAATATTTTCATTTTATAATCCTCGTTATTTTGGTTCATTTATTTTATGTGGAAATTATATGAATACAATATATCTCCATCATGGGTGCTACCTTCATATTTAAAAGTACCTAAACTACCATTCGGACCGCATTTACCTTTACCAGATATCCAAGATTCACTGCCGGTATTGCCCGGTCTGTCAAAACGTGTCTAAATGAAAGAAAAATGATTACCATTAATCTTCCCATTTATTATGTTATAGGTTGAATTAGATGCAGATATCGTTCCTTTAAAATTAGCATTGCCTGTACCACTCGAACCATCAACTTTAAGGAAAGCATGTCCTTTGTGTTTTGGACTTCCGGGATTAACACCCTGCCACCACATAGTTTTCTTGCTATTTGTACTTAGTCAGCACTTAAAAACAGTCTAACTAGTTGATATATAAAGATAAAATACGTTTTATGATCGACCAATTCATCCAGCAATGTTATAATAGAG
>NVTT01000019.1 GCA_002401655.1 Gammaproteobacteria bacterium
TGGCGGTAAGCGGCTAGCCTTCTCAGAGGGCTAGCTCAATACACCCTTATAGGGTGCAATCAAAACCACGTTCTTAGAACGTGGATATTTACTTATCAAACCAAAAATTGGTTTCTTTAGTATGGGTGTTTACAAAGTATCTAACATTGATGAGTGGGAAAAAACCATTAATTTAATTAATGTTGAAATGGAAAGCGTTAAACATTTATATCCTAAAGAAGTTTTAGATACAAGTACCTTTATTATTGAACAATGTATTAATGGTGATGAGTTTGCTGTTGATGCATATTTTGATTCAAAAGGAGAKCMTSTYWTATTRNATAWTSNTTWASCNATRSATKNTWYTTYAGASNNNAATRAWRTTAKYGRTARRRKYKRKRMYNCAWYTAWNAAATATTATTGAAGATAATATTATAGAGTTCACTGAATTTGCTGGGAAAATTGGCAAATTGGCGGGAGTAAAAAATTCCCCGTTCACATAGAACTTAGAAGGGAAACCAATGGCCAATTATTACCAATTGAAGTGAACCCAATGCGTTTTGGTGGTTGGTGTACTACTGCCGATATTGCTTTTTTAGCATACGGATTTAATCCTTATTTATTTTATTATTTACAAAAAAGGCCTAACTGGACAGAGCTTCTTAAGGGGAAAGAAGGAAAACTCTATAGCATAATTGTTCT
The DNA here is from genome assembly GCA_002401655.1 of Gammaproteobacteria bacterium. Classification (GTDB taxonomy): domain Bacteria; phylum Pseudomonadota; class Gammaproteobacteria; order Enterobacterales; family Kangiellaceae. The sequence goes on from NVTT01000019.1 coordinate 682, forward strand.
CGATAATTCGACGGGAGTAGAAGCTAATAAAATAAAATCATTTGATTATAAAAAGTGTATTGCAAGTTTTGACAAACCATTGGAGTTAAGGGAAATTGATTATAAAGAATATCCTGTTTTTGGTTTTATATTTACCGAAACTAAAGAAAATAACTTTGTAGAACTTGAAAATATATTAAATTCAGACTTAAATGAATTTATATCAATTAATACTTAATCTAATGTTAAAACCAAGGGGATTCCTCAGCATCTGAACCCCTTGGTATCCTGGAGCAAAAATATTTGGAATAAATAAACTTAGAAGCCCGACAGCAAGAAAAATAGCCTACTCAAATACGAACGTTATGTTAGGTTGTAACTACAACAAACCTATAAAACATTAAGGAATATCATGGATAAGTTTTTAAAGGCTGCAATTGATGAAGCGAAAATAGGAATGAAAAATGGAGGCATTCCTATTGGTTCCGTATTAGTGATTGATGGTGAAATTGTTGGTCGAGGGCATAACCAGCGAATTCAAAAAGGCAGTTCTGTATTACATGCTGAAATGGATTGTTTCGAAAATTCGGGGAGACTTAAAGCATCGGATTATCGTCGGGCTACTTTATATTCCACCTTATCGCCATGTGATATGTGTAGTGGTGCGGTGCTTCTTTATGGCATTCCAAAGGTCATTATTGGAGAAAATAAAACCTTTAGTGGACCTGAAGAATATCTTAAGTCTCGAGGTGTTGAATTAGAGATACTGAATAACTCGGAATGTGTCCAAATTATGGAGTCCTTTATCAGTAAAAATCCAGAGTTATGGAATGAAGATATCGGTGAGTAAGTTGATACAAATTTAAACCTTTTCCTTCTTTGGAGGTATAGATGACCGAAAAATTTAGTCAGGACGCTATAGATATTTCGCTAAGAAAACTTAATGAGAAATCGAATCAGTTGTGGTGCATTAAGGAAGAAAAATTATACCGAGAATTTAAGTTTTCTGATTTTGTGTCAGCATTTGATTTTATGACYAAAGTRGCAAYRCTTGCRGAGAARGYGAATCATCAYCCAGAGTGGTCAAATRTTTAYAATAKWGTSRTYATWAACTTAACCACYCATGAGGTTGGMGGAYTATCGAACAGAGATTTTRAMTTGGCGCAGGACATATCAAAACTAAATTTGACAGTTTTCTGTTAATCCTTATCCAAATAAAGTAACAATGGTGGTAATAACAGCAAATCCACAACTAATGCAAAGATCAAAGTAACCGCCATCAAACTGCCAATTGCCGCCGACGTATTCATATGTGAAACGGATAAAAGCATAAACCCACTGGCAAGAACGACCGACGTAGTAATGAGCGCGATCCCCACTCTAGAAAATGATTCCCTAATCGAATCTTCGGCATTTTTTCCTGACTTTCGTGCAAGAATATATTTGTGCAAAAAGTGCACAGTATCATCAACGACAATACCTAAGGTCGAACAGGCGACAATTGAAAGGGCAATATCGACAAAGCCAAATGTTAGCCCCCAAAGCCCGTATGCCATAACCGCTGGGATAATGTTTGGAATAAGGCTAATCAAACCATATTTAAATGATTTTAAAACTAAAATAAGAACAATCGAAATTCCAACTAAGGCAAAAAACGTCCCTTTTAAAATACTATAAATATTTCTGTTGGCTATATGGGCAAAAACAATTCCCAAGCCGGTAGCGGGGCTCGCTTTAATCGCCGGGGCATTCTCTTTTAACCAAAATTGCGCTTTCTCATCCATTGCTAATAATTCATCTGATCCGGCATAAGTCATTGAAACAGAAAATCGAGAAGCATCTTTGTGGATAGTGACTAGATTATTTAACCCCATTCCTTCTGGCAAACCAAATTCATGGAATAATAAATATTGGGCAGCAAGTTCGCTACTTTCTGGAACTCTTTCCCATTGTTTGTCGTCATTATGCATCACTCGATTTAGATCTTTCATTAATTGGCTGAGTGAATTAACCGATACAATTTTTTCCTGTGATAAATACCAAGTTTCAAACGCATCGATTTGTTTTAAATAATTTGGGTCGAATATGCCTTTTTCTGTGGTTGATTTAAAAGAGTATTCAAGTGTATTAACACCGGTTAAATAACCGTCAATGCGAGCAACTAATTTTACGACTGGAAAACTATCATCAAAATAATTTGACCAGTTATCGCTTAATTTATTATTGGGAACAAAAATAGCTAGTGTGATGACAATACTGCTGATCAGAATTAGTAGCTCTTTTTTTCTGTTAATAACAAATTCAGCGAAGCTTTCAATCCACGGGTTCTTTTGGGTTTTAAAGGTGTTTTTTGAAGGCATCAGCATTAATAAACTGGGAAGCAAAAATAGACTAAATAGTAGAGCGATCAACACACCAAACGCCACCATGTTACCTAAGTCACGATAAGGTGGCGAGCTACTAAAGTTTAAACTTAAAAAACCAATGATTGTGGTAATACTGGTGACAACAATCGGCATTAAATTAACTGACAAGCTTTCAAAGACGGAATCTTTTTTACTTTGCCCTAGCCTCAGTTGATTAAAATAAGTGACTAAGACATGAACACTATCCGCCACCATAATGGACAATAAAATACTGGGCGCAAAACCCGCAATCGGTGTTAACACTGGCGAGACCCAACCAAATAATCCAAAAGTACATAATAAACAACTGGTGATCAGTAGAAAGATCGCGCTAGCGCCCATAAAACTTCTTAAAAAGAAATACAGCCCAACAAATATGATTAAATAACTGAGAGGCATTAACCGGGTTAAGTCACTTTGCACTGCTCTTGCCAGCGTCGCGTTAAAGGCAGTAGAGCCACCATTGTCTATTTGGATATTTGGATATGTTTCTCGGAACTCATCTCTAATTGACTCCATTTCTACGGTGACGGTAATCGAAGCGTTGGCATCCTTTGCATCAATTTGAAGGTTAATTATAATGACGCTGAGTTTTCCATCTTTGGTTAATAAAGATTGTACTAGTCTTTTTTCATTAATTGCAATGGTTCTTAATCTTTCGATTTTTTGTTTACTTAAGTCGGACGGCTCTTCAATAAAATAGTTTGTGGTAATTTCGTCATCCTTTGACTGACTATATTGATAATTACTTAATGAAGACACTCGATAAGCATTTTTAACTAACCAAGCTCGCTCGGTTAATTCATGTATGAGTGTTAAGGCTTTTTTATTAAAAAGATCGCCCTCTTTAGCCGTTATGACAAACGTAGCGGAGTCAGATTTGACATAATTGCTTTCAAAAGTCTCAAAAGCTCGTAGTTGCGGATTATCTTTACTGAGGTAAACTCTAAAATCGTTACTGATGGTAAGATTTTTTAATCCAATGGCAAAGCCAATCACTAAAAAGAAAGTCACCACTAAGATAATTTTTGGATGATTAACTATCCAATGGATAAATTTAGCGGTATTATTTTCTGCTGGCGACATTGATTTTTTAAATCCCTTTTACTTTGACTAAATTTTGAGTCGACTAATGACTAAAACGGATGTGTTAGACATGACGGCAACTAACAATATACTTGAAATTATCAATCTTACCAAAAAATTCTCGGATAACCTTGCGGTTGTCTATTTGATTGGAGCTCTGAAAGGACCTAAAATAGGTAGGAATTATCTGAGACATTGTTCACAATATCTCAGATAAAGATGGTTGCTGTGTAATATTTACTTATTTTTATGCAGCGCAACAACTATAATTTGCGCGATAAGTGTCGGAATTAGAAATTTACGTTCTATAAATAAGGGCAATAGAGATGAAAAATAATAAAATTAGGCATGCGTTGTCAATTCCTGCATTTATTGTTATGACCAGTTTTCTTTTGAGTTGTTCAACGCACTCTGAAACCGCCGAACTTAAAATTGCAGTACCAGCGCTAGATCTACCTGTTCTATGTAAAAAAATGGCGCCAATTATGGATATTTGGAAGCTAGAACCTATTTTGGTTAAGAAAGGAAAAATTAAAGAAGATATGGATAAAGCTGAAAAAGAGAAAGTTATCCGTCATTATATTAATAACAAAACGAAACAATATAAAATTTGTTTAAAAAGTAAAAATTAGTAGAGAGGCACGATTCAAAATGAATATTACAATGAAGACACTTTTTTCCAAAAAATTAGCACTGTGCAGTATGGTCTCTGCAAGCTTATTGGTGAGCTCGATAGCAATCGCCACACAATCTGTTAAGCAGTATCCACCGAAAGATCCTGGAGTAATTAATCAGGAAAGAATTGCTTATTGGTTAAAAAAACGCGGTGATTTGGCAAAAGATGCTAATCAGGAAACTATTAATAAAGCTGTTGCTAAATACGTACAACGAGCGAGTGCCAATCCTATTGCGTTAAAATTTTCTACTCCAAACGTAAGAAAACTCAGTAATCTCTCGTCAATAAAGAATAAGATCTTAGCACCTAAAACGGTTAAGGTTTTAACCGTTTTAGTTGATTTTCCAGATTTGCCTTTTGATGATAACCGTTTATCGGCTTCTGACACCAACATGTTTTATTCAAGTTATACCGTTGAACACTATCGTGACTTAATGTTCTCTACCAATGGTTTTAATGGTCCTAGTAATCAAAATTTACAGTCGGCTTACCAGTACTATCAACAGGAAACTGGTAATGATTTCTTTTTAACGGGTGAAACTTTTGGCTGGGTTACCGCAGATAGTGACTCCGATGTTTACGGTGAAAACGATCCCGAAAACAATGATTCTGATAAAGGTGCTACCGATTTAGTAAAACAAGCTGTTGAAAAAGCTGTGGCGGCTAACTCAATTAACCTAGCCGATTATGATTTGGAAGACCCTTTCGATTTAGATGGCGATGGAAACCTAGATGAAGCTGATGGTTTTATTGATCACGTTAATATATTTCACTCTTCAATCGGTGAAGAAGCTGGAGGCGGGGTTTTAGGCGATAATGCAATCTGGTCGCATCGGTTTTTTGTCAATGCTACAGGTAGTTCAACCACCATGGGTTATGAAATTCCAGGAACGGGTATTAAAGTGTTTGGTTATACAATACAACCTATTGATGCCGCGGCAGGTGTCGTTACACATGAGTTTGGACACGATTTAGGTTTACCTGATGAATATGATATTGCTAGCTCAGCTGATGGCGCTCCAGTGGGATATTGGTCATTAATGGCAAGCGGAAGTTACGGTGGAAGTCTTTCTGGTGATAAACCAACGACTTTTAGTCCTTACGCTCGAGAATTTTTACAGCAGAGGCACGGCGCAAACTTTATGTCTCAGACCACTGTCGACTTAAATTCGCTTGATGGCGCTCCTCAAAGTTTTGACTTAGTAGAAGCTAGTGAGCACTTTACGGGCACAAACCAAATTAAAGTCACCTTGCCAAACCCTCAGATAACATTTGGTACGCCTTATGCAGAAACCTACCAATATCATTCTGGACAAGGTCACAATTTAACTAACGAGCTATCCTTTGAATTAGCAATTCCAGATAGCGATACCGTCTCTTTACAAATGAAAGCGCGGTGGGATATTGAGCAAGATTGGGATTATATTCAAATCAGAGCGAATGGTACTGCATTATTAGGTAACATGACTATTGCAACTAACCCACAAGGTGGGCAATACGCTCAATATGCGGATGTTGTTAATTATATTTCTGGTAAATCGTTAGAACAACCAAACCCAGAAGGCGTTCTTGGCTGGCAAACACTTTCTTTTGATATGACAGCGTTTAAAGGACAAACAGTGACTATTAGCGCTTATTATTATACCGATAGTAATACTGGTGAATACGGCTTCGCATTTGATGAAATCACTTTAATAGATGGCTCTACATCTTCTTATACTGATGGTGCTGAAATTGATGGTAGCGTTACTCTAGCGGGATTTAAACGAATCACAGATACGATAGATGGTGAGCCACAAAATTACTGGGTACAGTTAAGAAGTCACAATCAAAATGATGCAGGGTTATCATCAAGAGGCTACGATCCAGGTGTTTTAATATGGTTTGCGGATCAAAACTATTCCGATAATAAAGTTGATGAGCACGCAGGTCATGGCTTTATTGGTGTGGTAGATGCGGATCAAAACTTAATTGGCCTTAGGTCTTCGCAAACGCAGGTGAGAGATGCGGTCTTCAGTATGTTTGCTCAAACCACATACAACCAAGACAATCATTTAGCTAACAACACTCAATTTAAGGACACAAATGATTATTCGAGCCCCGATAAACCGGCGGCAGGATTGGTATTACCAAAGTTAGGATTTATATTAGATGTAACGGCCCAGTCAGCTAACAGTTCAACTGCAACAGTTGAGTTGTCTAAAGGAAACATTCCCGTAAGTGCTAGCTTTACGTCGGCAAAAAGCGAAAGAAGTGTCACCTTTTCCACCACAACAACGGGTGGAAGTTTGGTTTATACTTACGAGTGGGATTTTGGAGATGGATCTGATGTTTCTACTTCAAGCTCTCCGACTCATGTTTATGCCGCCGACGGAACTTATACTGTTTCAATGATTGCAACTGATAATCAAGCTGAATCGTCAATAACTAACCAGCAAATAGTGATTGATACAGCTCCTATTTCTGCATATACAACTTCAGTGAATGCTGAGATTGTAACGTTTACAAATACATCAACCGGCGGAATTGGAACCGTGACTTATGCTTGGGATTTTGGTGACGGAAGCACTTCAACAGATGAATCGCCATCACATACTTTTGCAGATGATGGAAGTTTTGAAGTGACATTAACCATTACTGATGCCGAATCGAGGACAAGTTCATCGACCACTACAAACGTGATTGATACGACGCCAAATGCAAGCTTTACATCATCGAAAAATAACTTAGTTGTTACATTTATCAACACTTCAACCGGTGGTAGAAACGGCCTTACTTATTCTTGGAATTTTGGAGATGGATCTAGCTCTACCGATCAATCACCTTCCCATACCTACGCGGCGGCGGGAACTTATTCCGTGGTCTTAACAACCACTGATGGTAGCGGACGAGCGGTGACCAATACTCAATCGTTGAATGTTCAGGCGCAACCAGAACCGGTAGCAAGCTCTAGTGGTGGCGGTTCTATCAACTGGATAATGTTTGCTTTGTTTGGGTTAATTTCTTTAAAAAGAAAAAGAACTTAATTAGTTGTATTTAACAAACACCTATCAATCTTCCCTTTAGAATGTTCAGGGGGGGGTTGTTAAGGTGTTTAATTTCACGTAGTTGTATAAAGTTACGCAGATATTTTGTAGTTACTTAAAATTATTTTCTTAAACTATTCTGATAGATCAGCATTCACATTTTTCTCGCTTAAACATAGCTAAAGCGTAGATTTGTCTTAATGTATTAACATTTCACGAAATTATCCTTATCGCTACAAAAAATTAATCAATTAGCACTGCTTTTTAATCAATAAGCACTACGCGCATACAGACAACTGATGTAAAATTGCGTTATCAATGACCCTTTCTCCCTATGGGCGAATTTATTTAATTAACAGAATGATTATGAGCAAAAACGAAAACATCAGAGAAGACACTAAACCAACTAATTTTATTAGAAATATCATTAATAAAGATTTGGAATCCGGCAAACATCAAAGTGTTCAAACACGATTCCCACCTGAGCCGAATGGTTTTTTGCATATTGGTCATGCGAAATCGATTTGCATCAACTTTGGTATCGCTGAGGATTATAACGGTCTTTGTAATCTGCGTTTTGACGATACTAATCCTGCCAAAGAAGAGTCAGCTTATGCCGAAGCCATTGCGAAAGATATTGAATGGTTAGGTTTTAAATGGAATGGTGATATTCGTCATTCTGCCGACTACTTTGATAAGCTCTATGCCTTTGCTGAGGAACTTATTAATAAGGGTTTGGCATATGTTTGTGAGCTAAGCATGGATGAAATGCGTGCTTATCGCGGTACTTTGACTGAAGTGGGTAAAAATAGCCCTCATCGTGAACGCTCTGTTGAAGATAACCTCTCAATGTTTAAAGCGATGAAATCGGGTGAACATAAAGACGGTAGTATGGCTTTACGCGCCAAAATTGATATGGGTTCACCYAATATTAATATGCGCGAYCCSGTTATCTATCGAATCAAAACWGCGCATCATATTCGYACCGGWAACGATTGGTGYATTTAYCCAACCTATGATTTTACYCATGGWATTTCGGATGCGMTTGAAGGRATTACCCATTCGYTATGTACWTTAGARTTTGAAGATCAYCGYCCACTWTATRATTGGTTTTTRGATRATATTTCGATWGATTGTCATCCTCAGCARATTGAATTTTCGCGTYTAAATYTAGARCATACAATTACTAGCAARCGAAAACTYAATCAATTAGTCGTTGAWGGTGTTGTCGATGGTTGGGATGAYCCKAGAATGCCAACGATTTCTGGWATGMGAMGGMGAGGYTATTCKSCAKMAGCCATTAAAGATTTTATTRGYMGRACWGGCGTSACWAAAAAAGTRCAYACTGTWGAAATGAGYTTRCTMGAAAATTCWGTWMGWGAAGAYYTMGGYGAAAAWGCKCCKAGAGCRATGGCRGTWTTAAATCCNMTTAAANATTACWYTAACCAATTATYCWGMSGATAARGTTGAATCWATWCARGCCCCCAWKCATCCNSMAAAAGNAAGAAATGGGTAAGMGAGAAATATTTTTYAGTAAAGAAATTTATATCGAYCAAGATGATTTTAGAGAGAGTGCYAATAAAAAATATAARCGCTTAGTTTTAGGTAAAGCRGTTCGTTTAAGAAATGCTTATGTGATCACCTGTGATGAAATTATTAGGGATAATGAAGATAATATCATCGAATTGAAATGTACTTATGATGAGAATACTTTAGGGAAAAATCCTGAAGGATACAAACCCAAAGGTGTTATACACTGGGTTAGTGCTAGTCATTCTAAAGTGGCAACCATTCGATTATATGACCGATTATTTAATGTGGCTAACCCCGCATCAGAAGATGACTTTATGACTACCATAAATTCTAATTGTTTACAGACTATCGATAATGCCAGAGTAGAGATGTCTTTAACTACAGCGCAACCAGAAGCGGTATATCAATTTGAACGTGAAGGCTATTTTTGTGCCGATCGTTACCAACATAATGCTGAACATTTAGTGTTTAATCGAACCGTTACTTTGCGTGATAGTTGGGCAAAAATTGAAGCAAAAGTTTAAGAATCAAAATTCAAGAGTGTAAAAACCCATGCTAAACGAATTTGTTATTCTAGCGATTGCTAATGCGTTTGCCGTGGCAAGTCCAGGAGTTGATTTTGCGTTAGTGTTAAAAAATACTTTGCAATCGGGTAAGTCGGCCGGTTTTGCAACCGCTATTGGCATTGGTCTTGGTATTACGGTTCATATGACCTATACCTTGTTAGGTGTTGCGCTGATAATTTCAAACACGCCTGCAATATTTCAAGCGGTTAAAATTATTGGTGCAGTTTATTTAGTTTGGATAGCTTATCAAAGTTTTCAATCTCGTAAACAAAACGGTGAAACAGAAGTGAATAGTTATTCGTTCGAACAACCTTGGTATAAATCGATGCGACAAGGTTTTATTGTGAATGTATTAAATCCAAAAGTAACGATGTTTTTTCTCGCCTTATTCACAAATATAGTCAGTATCAACACTCCGTATAAAATTCAATTTTTATACKKWKKYYRGYTSSWCTKAWACKSNNTGMTWKSKWTCAKMKYKSWKGNTKGRAYAWTKWMWCSAWMSYAKKKAWGAGTTTGGTACATGCAACATGGTCACTATATTGATTGGACAATGGGTGTGTTTCTTCTAATAATTGCTGTTCGTTTGGTGTTAAATTAAATATGAGAAGCCAATTAATAACCAGAAAAGGATTTAATAAGCTTAAGACGGAGTTAGATCATTTATGGCGCATTGAGCGACCAGAAACCACTCGAAAAGTAACCTGGGCCGCGAGCTTAGGCGATCGCTCTGAAAATGCAGATTACCAGTATAACAAAAAACGATTAAGAGAAATTGATTGGCGCGTCAGATATTTAAGAAAGCAATTAGAAAACTTACAAATTATTGATTACTCTCCAAGTCAGGACGGAAAGGTTTACTTTGGCGCTTGGGTTGAAATAGCTAATGAAGATGATGAGTCTAAACGTTTTCAAATAGCAGGCTATGATGAGATTTTTGGTCGAAAAGACACTATCTCTGTAGACTCTCCGATGGCAAGAGCACTTTTAGGAAAACAAGTTGACGATGACATAATGGTTAAAGTTGGCAGTGATGATTTTTATTGGTGGATTACAAAAGTTGAGTATATTGAATAATTTTCACCCAGCTAGTAATTCTCACTTTGTTTTCTAGTTAAAGTATTCCTGCTCCATCCCAATAACCCAACGGCTATGTCTTAAAATTTGGAAAGCTCTTTATTTGTTCTCACCCACAATTAGTAGTACAATAAGTCAAAATTGTATTACTTATGATTTTTATAAAAGGAGAAACGTGTGAGCGCAGTAACCAAAAAGGGCCAATGGGTAATCCCTAAGAACATTCGTGAAGAATTCAACATTATCGAAGGCGCATCTGATGTTACAGCCGTTAAGATTAAGGGCGGATATACCTTTAAAGTGGTCAATCCGAGTCCTCTAGATCAATTAGTCGGCGCAGCTACAAACGAAGGATTAGTTGACTCTACCAAAGAGTTACTTGAACTAACCAGAGGCGATCAATAGTGGTCATTGTTGATACTTGTGTTTTGTCTGATATTGTCAAAAATGATGAGCACTGGTTGGAATGGTCTGTTGAGACTCTTAACAATCAATACAAAACAAATACAAAGCTATTAATTAACCCTATTATATTCTCCGAGTTTAGCATTGCATGTGATTCAATCGAACTGGTACGCCAACGCTTAGCCTTGTTTCGAGTAGAGTTAGTCGAGTTATCTGAGACCGCGCTATTTAGTGCCGGCCGAGCTTTTTACAAATATCGTAGAAATCATCAAGGCACAAAATCGAATGTGCTACCTGATTTTTTTATTGGCGCTCATGCAGAGGATTTAGCCGTTCCTATTATTACCCGTGATATCGCTCGATTTAGAACTTATTTTCCTAAGGTTGAACTGATCTCACCTTAAAGGATAATTAGTGATAGTCACTTTTGATTGGCTATAAGGTGGCTGTCTAGTATTAGCTATTAAATCAAGGGGGTCAGATTGATTGACCCCAGTTAGTTTTTTAATTACTCTTTTATGTTTAATTCTTTTCGCATTAATTTTATGACTACTTCCGTTTGTTGTAAAATAGAGGTTGTTCGCGCTTCAGTTCTCCTGATTCTCCAGTAATGATTATWRATNNGAWGYKTSSWRWWKSRATTTGTTGTAAAACGGCTCTTGGATCTAATGAAAAACGCGATACGTAGAAACGTGGATCATTCCGTGAATTTTCATTGTAATCCACGTCTTCCCATTGTATCCATTTGTTTAAATAGGGAATAGTTATGCTAGAAAATTCTTGTGCCCACTCATTTTCCTCTCTCTCGAGCTCATTTAAAATGGAAGACCATTTACTTATGCTTCTTCTTATCTTATCGTTGGAGATGATATTTAAATTTCCAGAGTTTAAAGTATCTTTCAAAACGTCCATAGAAATTGAACATCTATTAGTATCACCTACTGCATTAAACAATTTATTTAATTGATTAATTTCTATTTTTGATTTTTTTGGCCCAAGTTGTTTGCGAAGCTTATCTGCAAATCCCCTCTTTTCAATAATTAGAGACTTACATTGTTCAATTGTTGATTTATTTGAATCAAATTCACTGAGAAGGGCTGTAATGCTGACTGTTTCATTTATTTTTAATTGTCTAGTTTCATTCCAATTATTAATTTGTATGGCAATCAATATACCAACCACTACGAGCAATGTTTCACCCATAACGTATTTCAAGTAGCTTCTAGTTTTATTTTTTTCCACTAATTCAAATCCATTTTTACTAAAGTAATTGTTTTCTCGTTAGTACACTAAAAACGCAGTGACAAGCAACTTAAACCGCCATCCAATTTCTGAAATTCAGACATCGCCACTTCGCGTGTTTTATAGCCTAACTGTTGAATCACGTTCAGTGCTTTAGGAAAACCTTTTGGCACCAACACCGTACCATTTATCCATACGGCATTGGCTGCGTAGTCTTCATCTTTGTCAATTTCAATACGATTAAACTGAGTAAAATCAGAATGTGTWTGCAWTTCGCCAAAGGTTAGTAAATTGTTATCCTCTAAATAACTTAAGCCGGTTTTTAAGTGCAGTAGTTCTGACATTTCAACCATAGATCCCGTTAAATTATGTTTAACCAATATTTCAATCAATTGAGCTGCTCCTTGATTATCAGTACGTTCAGATAGGCCAATGTAAAAATGATTGCCTACCATCATAATATCGCCCGCTTCAACGTGACCAGATAAATCAATGCGCTCTATCTTAGGATAAAATGCTTTAATGGCATCTTCTATATGTGAGGTTTCGCCCCTGCGACTTACGGCACCTGGATGAGTCAAAATGGCGCACTTAGATGTGAGTAAGGCAACATCTTCCACAAAACATGAATCAGGATAGTCTTCTAGTGCAGGTAGTTCGGTAACCTGTAAACCACACTCTTTAAGTGCACTRATATAATCTTGATGTTGCTCACAGGCTAAAGYRTAGTCKGGTAAKCCCATGTTCGCTTCGGTGAGTCCGCTAAGCATGGCTTGGCAAGGTTTGCGGACAATGGCTCGAGTAAACATTTTTGCTCCTAAATTTTATTGATATAGAACCCAAGTGCCTATGATTGCCAATATTGAAAATAACGTAGCKAATAGAGCAATGGTTAAATGAAAAATACTAAGCTTTTGATCTTGTTTATAGTCACTCCATTGCAGTTTTATACTTGCCAACCCTGTGCCCAAATACACAATTAATATAGCAAAAGTGGCGATAATCACCAAATATTCGTAACTGCTGAGCAGCGATTTACTGTTGCTAAACAATAAAAAGATAATGCCCAAAACGCTTGAAAATAACAATGCACGTACCGGTGTTCCTTGAGAGTTTTGCTCGCTGAAATACTTAAGAAACATGCCATCTCTTGCGCCAGCAAGCATGATAGTGCCTGTCATCATAATACACACATTCAAGGTGCCACTAATCGCAAATAAAGCGCCGATAGTGATAATAATAGCGCCAGAATTGCCAATAATAATTTGTGCGGCATCAGCGAAAGGAGAGGTTGATTGCTGTAACTCTGCTAAGGGAATAATATGCATTAAGCCAWACATCGCAAGCATATACACAATGATTGTGGTTAGAGTGCCCAATATAGAAGCTCTGGGAATGGTTTTTTTAGGGTCAATTGTATCTTCTGATGGCAACGTAGCAGACTCTACGCCAATAAATGCAAACATTATTAATAAGCATAACCCCGCTACCATTTGAAATAATGAGTTGTTATCAGGATTAATCGCGGGGATTTCTTTTATCTCGCCAAACATKATCCCAGCGACACCTATAAAGACCAAAGGYAAAATCTTAATCACCGTGGTTATAAGTTGAACTGTACTGGCCTCACGAACGCCACGAATGTTGATGACYGTGAACAARATAATAATGCYAATGGCAAAGGCTGCACTGTATAACGAATTATCGTCGAGAAAAGGAAGGTAGCTCTTACTGTAACCTGTAAAAGCCAGCGCAAGGGCTGCCACCGATGCGACTAATGATATCCAATATCCCCAAGCRACAATGGCTGCCCATTTAGAGCCAAAAGCTTCTTGYACATAAAAATATGGGCCGCCTAAACCCGGTTTTCGCGATGACAAAAAACTATAGCTTAAGGCCAAACATATGGCACCAAACCCGGTCACCGCCCAACCAAGAAAACTATAACTGCCATAAGGAGCAAGTAAAGCTGGCATCGTCAAAATACCTGAGCCTATCATCATTCCGGCTACTAGAGCCCAAGAGCGCCATATACCGATTGTTTTTTTCATTGTTATTCTTCTTATGTTTTTAGTGATTTCAGTTTTATTACTGTAACGCTAAACTGGAGGAGTTACTCATCGCACATGATTATTTTAACTAGTCCCATTTATACACTATGATTGAATTTACTGCAATTTAGCTACTTTTATGGCGTTTCCACCATTTGGCTTTCCACAGCTTAAAGTTAACTATCCTCCTTTTGCTTTCTAGTTAAGGTATTTCTTCCCCAACCTAGCATGGTTGCAGCTTCGGCTTTCTTGCCGGATGTTAATTCTAGTGCTGTTTTGATTAACAATTGTTCAAAGCGTTTTTGAACTTGCACAAAACTATTATTTTCTCCATCGGCATAACGATTTTTTAGCTCATTCGATAATTGTTTTTGCCAACCTGAGTTGAATTTAGGTGTCTTATTTTCATGAAACTCTTCTGGTAGATCTTCTTTTACAACATATTGACCATTAGCCATTACAGAAAGCCAACGACAGGTGTTTTCTAATTGCCTAACATTTCCTGGCCAAGCAAAATCTTGCATAGCTATAAGACAATTTTTTGATAATTCTTTTTCTGGTTCGTTTAGTTCCAGTGAAATTTCGTGTAAGAAATAATTTGCTAAAAGCGATACGTCTTCTTTACGTTCTCGTAATGATGGTAGGTTTAGAGGAATGACATTTAATCGATGGTAAAGATCTTCTCTAAATTCGCCCGCTTCTACTTTTTGCAATAAGTCTTGATGAGTGGCGGCTACTATTCTTACATTCACATTGGTTGGTTGTGCAGCGCCTATTCGATAGAAAGCGCCTTCCGACAATACTCTTAATAGTCGTGTTTGAGTTTCTAAAGGCATATCTCCTATTTCGTCTAAAAATAATGTGCCATTATCAGCTTGTTCGAACCGCCCTAAATAACGAGCATTTGCACCGGTAAATGAACCCTTTTCATGCCCAAATAATTCGGACTCAATTAAATCTTTTGGAATAGCTGCCATATTTAGTGCAATAAAAGGTTTGTTTTTTCTTGGGCTGTGCTGATGCAGTGCATGCGCTACTAATTCTTTTCCTGTCCCCGATTCACCTTTAATTAAAACACTGACATGGGAGTTAGATAAACGCCCTATCGCTCTATACAAATTTTGCATGGCGGTTGATTCACCGATAATAGAAAAATTGCTTTTTGACATAGGTGCCATTTTTTCTTTTTTAGGCGTGCGTTTATTAAGCGCCTTGATAACAATTTCACTGACTTCGTCAATATCAAATGGTTTAGGCAAATATTCGAAAGCGCCTTTGCTATAAGCCTTTACAGCGCTATCCAAATCGGAGTGAGCCGTCATTATAATCACTGGCATGCCTGAATAATGTTTTTGGCAATGGTTTAATAAGTCGAGTCCAGAAGATCCTGGCATTCTGACATCTGATATTACTAAGTCGTAAGAATTTTTGCTCAGTGACTCAATTGCTTCTTCTGCACTTGATGACTGCGTAACATTCAAGTTCAAATCGCATAAGGTTTCATTGATTACCCAACGAATACTGTCATCATCATCTACTAAAAGAACTTTTTTATTACTTAAACTTGGCATTATTTAATCTCATCTGAATTTGCTAAATAAGTCTATATTAATTATTTTGATCAAATGACATCGGTAAAAACAAACTAAAACAAGTTATTCCATCTTTTTGTTCTAACTCAATAATCCCTTGATGCCTTTGCACAAGACTTTGGGCAATACTAAGCCCTAAACCACTTGACTGTTTTCCGCTAATCGTCGGGAAAAATATATCATTCACCAGTTCATTTTTAATACCGCAACCATTATCTTCAATGTCCACTTTTAAAACTTGTCGATATTGTTGATCGCCGATTGTATATTGATTTTTAATCCGGGTTCTTAATACGATCTGAGAAGTTTTGTCATTTTGGTTCGCATCTTGACCGAGGGCTTCTATCGAATTTTTTATTAGGTTTAATAATGCCTGTTCTATTTGATTAGGCGCAATCATTAGCTCTGGAATGCTGGGATCGTAATCTTTTATAATGATGATTTTATGTTGTTGATTTTGTAAAAGGAGAATTTCTAATGCCTGCTCGATCAATAGATGAATATTAGTTAGTCGGCTTTCTTCGATTTTCGCAGGCATTAAAAGTCGATCAACTAATTGACTTAATCGATTGGCCTCGCGAATAATGATTTGCGTATATTTTTTAGGGAAATCCGTGGGTAGCTTTCTTTCGAGCAATTGGCCTGCTCCTTTAATACCACCAAGAGGGTTTTTTATTTCGTGTGCAAGATTTCTGATTAACTGTTCACTAACTCTACTTTGTTGTTGAAGTCGTAAATCTTTTTGAATATTTTTAGGAGTTTCACTCGATTGAATTTCTAATAGACAAGAATTTTTTGATTTAGGTTTATCTGAAATCAGTGGCGTGATAATTAAGTTAACCGTCAAAGGGCCTTTCGGCAATTCCATAACAATATCTTGTACCGATGTTGATACACTCTTTTCAATAAACTGCGATACTAGCGAACGGTCGATTTCACCAGAAATCAATTCGAAGACTGGTTTTCCGCTCAACTGCCTGCAAGACAATCCCAAAATTTGCTCTGCAGCATGATTTAAGTCAATGATAAGAAAGTCATCACCTAAATGAATAATTGCAGTACTAAGTTGGTTTATGGTCAGTGATGAAGTGTTCATCACTGCAGTTTATAGCATATTTTAGTGCGTTGCATCTTTATGGTGCATGAAATAACTTAAAGTTATGACTTATTATTGAAATGCAACGAGTGTAAAAGTTTTAGGTGTTAGTACAAAATCCGGCTTCGAATAGTTCCTTCAACCAACTTTAACTCGTCAAAAGCCTGTTGGCTTGATAAATGATCAATATCAGTCACCACATAACCCACATGTTCATTAGTCTGTAAATATTGAGCCGAGATATTGACCCCAGTGGCAGAGAAAATATCATTGATTTTAGCCAGTATACCCGGTTCGTTGTGATGAATATGACATATTCGATGTTTACCAATCAAGGCAGGCAAACCAACCTCGGGGAAATTCACAGAGGACAAGGTAGAGCCATTATTACTGTATTTAACTAGCTTCTCACTTACTTCGATACCGATATTAACTTGAGCTTCTTTGGTCGAACCGCCAATATGGGGAGTTAAAATAGCGTTATCAAAACCACGTAGTTTTGACGTAAAATCATCTTGATTGGACTTAGGTTCTATTGGAAATACATCAATGGCCGTTCCTAAAACACGACCTGATTCCAAGGCTTTAGCCAGCTCGTCAATATCGACAACGGTTCCTCTAGATGCGTTGATTAATATAGCTCCGTCTTTTAGAACATCAAAGGCTTCCTTATTCATCATATTTTTAGTTTGCGCTGTTTCAGGWACGTGAAAGGTCACAGCATCRGARGTTTTTAATAATTCATGGTAACTGTCYGCAGGGCTTGCRTTGCCTAGYGATAATTGYTTCTCAATATCAWAAAATTGAACYCTCATTCCTAAACCTTCMGCAAGAATRCCAATTTGMGTACCRATATGACCGTATCCAACGATACCRAGGGTTTTACCTCGKGTTTCAAAGGAGTTTGTTGCGGTTTTAAGCCATTCCCCACGGTGTGCTCCAGCGCTTTTTGCCGGTACTCCGCGTAGCAATAAAATAATTTCGGCTAAAACTAATTCAGCTACGCTCCGCGTATTAGCAAAAGGAGCATTAAAAACGGGTATGCCTTTTTTAGTCGTTGCAGCCAGATCGACTTGATTAGTTCCGATACAAAAACAACCGATCGCTGCTAGTTTGGGAGCTTTCTTTAATAATTCTGCGGTCACCTGAGTTCTCGATCGGATACCTAAGAAACGTGCGTCCTTCAATACTTCCTCTAGTTCATATTGAGGAAGCGACTTAGCCGCGGTAAAAATATTGTTATAACCATCTTTTCTAAACAGTTCTTCGGCACTTGGATGGATGCCTTCTAAAAGAACGATTTTTATTTGGTCTTTTGGCGTGGATGTAGTCACTGAGCTCACAAATGGATCCTTGAATAAATGGTTTTGAAAATGGATGGTTTATAAATTAATATGCCCAAATAGAAAGCATAGGGAATTAACTCTTAAATGGCTAGTATTTAGGATAAAATCGATGTAATTTTTTGTTCTATAGGATCATTTATATAGGTCAAAAAAGATTCAAAGAGAATAGATTAGCCACGCTTCAACACCGCCATAGTTAATCGAGAAATACAAACTAATTGCTCTGCTTCGTTAACAATTTTGATATCCCAAACTTGTGTTGAACGACCAATATGGATTGGTGTTGCGGTCGCATGCACATATCCATCCCTGGCTGATTTCAAATGATTAGCGTTGATTTCAAGCCCTACACAATAATGATTTTCATCTACTGCCATAGTGGCAGCAATACTACCGACGGTTTCTGCGAGCGAAACCGATGCGCCACCATGTAAAATTCCCATCGGTTGATGGGTTCTATGATCAACAGGCATTTTGGCGCAAAGATAGTCATCACCAAAATCAGTTACTTCTATACCCAGCGTATCTACAAGCGTATTTATACGAAAAGCATTGATGACATCTAAATCGATTTTTCTTTTCCAAATTGACACTATTTTTCCTCTTCTATTCGTTATTTATAATCGACCATTTTGAACAACTTCAATAAGCGCGAGTTGTGCTTTATCTAACGGAGATTTTTCCATTAATTTTTGATAGATAGTTATTGCTTTATCTGTATCGCCATTTTTGTAATGGTGCCAAGCGTCTATCATGCCTTGCTGGTTTTCTAGCTTTTCATTTCGTAAACTAATCGTATCATTAGAAAACACTTCATAAATGGTCATAGGTTTTGCCTTACCTTGAACAAAGCAAGTTGCTATAAAGCGTAATTCTTTTTTATCAAATTTATCTAATTTTATCCGAAGCTCTTCGGATATTAAAATCGATGAAAGAAATGTTTTGGTCAAGGCTTCAATTCTTGCTGCCGCATTCACAGTGTCAGATATAACGGTAACGTCCATTCTTGATGAAGTTCCGACTGTTCCAAGCATCATTGTACCAGTGTGTAATCCCAAACCAATTTTTACTGTAGGTAAGCCTTTAGCCTGCAATTTTTTGTTATATTTTGAAAGCGCATTATTCATTCCTACCGCCGCATTTAACGCGTTGTCTGGTGAATCAGGAAATAGCGCCATAATGCCATCACCCATAAATTTATCTACGGTACCGCCATGTTTATTGATAACAGGTACCATAATATTTAAATAGCGATTAATAAATGCAAAGCTATCTTTAGGTTTCATAGATTCAGATAACTGAGTAAAACCTCTAATGTCACAAAAARGAATCGTCATTTCTTTTTCAATACAATCACCTAGTCTAGTCGTCTGAATACCGTTAGGACTAATCAGTTTTAAAACTCTATGGGGAACAAAACGACTGAAAGCTTTATTGGTGCCTACGATTTCATTTCTACTAACTTTGAGCTTAAGTAGCATCAAATTAAATTGTTTAGCTGTGTAGCTAAAACCCCCAAAATCACTGAGCGACAATTGAAAATCTAATTCATTGTTTATCAATCGCTCTATAGCATCGGTTAGTTTTTCAAATGGTCGAGTAATTTTGTGCGCAAAAAAAACGGATGCAACTAAAAGACTAATAAACAACAAAGCAATGGTCACTAACATTGAGCGAAAAAGATCTTGTTTCATTCGATCAATCTGTCTATGTGATACTTCAATGACAACAATACCTGTCGGTTGTTTATTGTCATTAACGATTAATGCAAAACTCATAGTCCCACTACCATCAGTATGTTGTATTGAAGAACTAGGGTGGCTGTGTGTAGCAGTTTTTGCTTGTTCAATTAAATTAAAAACGTGATCAAAGAAAAAATCATCTTGGGGTATTTCTTTTCCAGTGAAAATGTTTTTTTTAAGTTCAGCTTTAAGGTTCTTATTGACTGAAGATGGCAATAAAGCATACTTTAAGCTTCTATTTTTTTCATCGATAAATAGTGTATAAACAAAATGGTAATCTTTGTCTACGGCAATGTAGTTATCTAACGCTTGTTGATATCGATTGAACAACTGATTATTTTTAAGGTTTTTATTTTTGAGTAAAGAAATATCGCTGTGAAATTCACCATCAATAAAAGATGCGATGGTTTTAACACCTTGCTCCTGCTGCTTTAAAAACCTTTCGATCAAATAACCTTCGGCGCTTTGATAGATGGTATAACCGGTGATAGAAAGCACCAAACCTGCGACYATTAAAAACCAAAATATAACATGGCTTCTAAAAGCTCTATTGGAACGTTTTTTTTTCAAAATTAGCCCTTATTGACCTAGTTCTTATTTCTAGCGAAATGGTTGAATTTTTCTCTTTTAATAAATCGAGGCATCCACCAGCGTATGGTGATAGGCACTAATATATTCAAAATGAAGGCGGTAAACATTAAGGTATAAAATACTTCAGTAGTGAATATATCATTGTGGACGTAACCGATATCCATAACCACAAACGCCAATTCCGCTCTACCTAGCATGCCAAATCCAATCATTATTGATTCTTCAAAAGAAAAGTTAGCAGTATAACGAGCGGCTAATGATGCAGATGTCACCTGTGCAACAAAAATAACTAGCGCAAAAATGATGCTTTCATCAATCACACTAACAATTAAATCTAAATCAAATATTAATTTTGCTCCGAGAGTCACAAAAAATACAGGGCCGATCCAAGAAAAGGCAACATCATCAATAATTTTTCGCATTTTTTTATAACGRTTGATGGATTCACCNTTTTTCGTCACGTAAAATAAAGCGGGAGTCATAATTAATCCTGCCATATAGGCTCCGACTGCCGCGYGTAAACCTAACGCATGTGAAATAATTCCAAAAACAACCGCAATTAATAAAATAGTTAGCGTTGAAACGCGGCCATCATTGAAAGCTAATAGATGTTTAAAACCATAACGATCAAAAAATGATGGTTTAGCGTCGCTTTCTGTTTTCTCTTTTGTTGGAAAAATAGAAATGGCACAAAGATAAATAAAGATGAAAAATCCGATTGCCTTAAATAAAATTATTCCCACACTCGCAATAGTCGGCGTTTCGTTACCCGCTACGATTGGAATTAATACAGCGACTAAAACCAAAGAAGCGACRTCATCTAATACGGCTGATGTCATAATKCCSGTTGCRGCTTTGGTTAAGTGAAGTTTTTCATATTTGAGTACCATCATGGTTAACGATACAGCGGTAGCGGTCATTGTTAACCCAACTAATAATGCGATATTTTGATCTTGCCAGAAGTATAATGCTAATAAATAGGCGGCGAAGAAAGGTGCCAACGCACCAAAAAGGGCAATTCCCCAACTACGCCTTGCACTTCTAAGAAAGGCAGTTGGATTTTCCTCAAAACCTAATGCAAACATGATCAAGATAATGCCTAACTCCGAAAAACCCTGAATAAATGGAGTAGGATCGGTAGGAATGAGATTAAGATTCACCAAAATGCTACCTGAAAATAGATAGTAAAGCATGGGTGTCATCTCGGTCTTCTTAGCCATCCAAAATGAGAGAATGACGCAGGTCCAAATGAGCGCAAGCGATGTTAAATCATCCATAACTTATAGTTTTACCTTTATTGTTCTAGGATTATGTGACCTTTTAGTTTAGTTGTCCCTTATAAGGTTAGCCCATACAAACAACTATTTCGCTAATAGCTTGAATATAAATGCAATTTTATCTGATTTCGCTATAGTTTTTCCTAAATGCCCTTTAATGTTGCCTTAACAATACAATTCGCACCAAATTTGTGCGCGTTATTTTCTAACCAAAGTTTGGGTGGGGAATAATTGCTCTAAAAGCATTAGATTTATGGCGTTTAAAAATAGTGACCTCTTCTCGGCGTACTGGCATAGCCTTTGCTATACTTGCTTTATCTATAAGCTAGACTCTTAATTGAGTTCTAACAAAATGATTAAATTTTAACTAAATAAGCAGATTTACGAGGAACCAGTTCATGTCAGACGATGCTAAAAATGGAAACAATTTACCTGAGAACAATATACTCTCAATGATGGAAGAAAATGATGTCAGCTTTGTTGACCTTCGTTTTACCGATACAAAAGGAAAAGAACAACATGTGACGATTCCTTCGCATTGTGTCGATGAAGATTTTTTGGAAGACGGTAAAATGTTTGATGGATCGTCTATTGCCGGTTGGAAAGGCATTAATGAATCAGACATGGTGTTAATGCCTGATTTAACGACTGCGGTAATGGACCCTTTTTGTGAAGATTCAACATTAAATCTTCGTTGTGATATTTTAGAACCTGCAACTATGCAAGGTTATGATCGTGATCCTCGGTCTGTGGCAAAACGTGCAGAAGCTTACCTAAAATCAACGGGTATTGCCGATGTAGCCTATTTTGGACCAGAGCCAGAGTTTTTCTTATTTGATGATGTTCGTTTTAAAATTGATATGAAAGGCGCATCTTATGAAGTTGATTCGATTGAAGCTGCATGGAATTCAGACAAACGTTACGAAGACGGTAATATGGGTCACAGACCGGGCGTAAAAGGTGGCTATTTTCCGGTTCCACCAGTCGATTCCTCTCAAGATATACGATCTCAAATGTGTTTAGTTTTAGAAGAAATGGGCATCAAATGTGAAGCGCACCATCATGAGGTAGCAACTGCTAATCAAAATGAAATAGCGACGTTATTTAATACCTTGGTTTATAAAGCCGATGAAACGCAAACATTGAAGTATGTGGTGCAAAATGTAGCTCACGCATACGGCAAAACAGCGACATTTATGCCAAAGCCGATAGTTGGTGATAACGGAAGTGGAATGCATGTGCATCAATCGTTAGCGAAAGACGGCAAAAATATCTTTGCAGGCAATAAATACGGCGGTTTATCTGAAGAAGCATTGTTTTACATAGGCGGCATCATTAAACATGCCAAAGCCATTAATGCTTTCACAAACGCCTCTACTAATTCCTATAAGCGTTTAGTTCCAGGTTTTGAAGCGCCAGTGATGTTGGCTTATTCTGCCAATAACCGAAGTGCATCTATTAGAATACCTCATGTGCCAAGCGAAAGAGGTCGTCGTATTGAAGTAAGATTCCCAGACCCAACGGGCAATCCTTATTTATCATTCTCAGCAATGATGATGGCCGGACTTGATGGAATTCAAAATAAAATCCATCCTGGTGACTCAATGGATAAAGATCTTTATGACTTACCGCCTGAAGAAGCTAAGAATATTCCTACGGTTGCGTCTTCATTAGAAGAAGCATTAAGCGCGCTTAACGACGATCGTGAATTCTTAACTCGTGGTGGCGTATTTAGTGATGACTTTATCAATTCATATATTACTTTAAAGTCTGAAGAGATTAATTATCTTAATATGACAACTCATCCCGTTGAGTTTGAAATGTATTACAGCTTATAAAAAATGCCGTTTTTATAATTTTTAAGCGATATTAAGCTGTTTAAGAGAGGTGGATCTTTGGATCCGCCTTTTTTTATGAATATTTCTTTTAATTTTACGAAATATCTCAATTTATTACCTACACTTTAAAGAAGTAGTAGTTTAAAGGTAGTAAGAGCATGGGATCAGCAAAACGCGCAGAATATGAAGAAATGGGTGGTCAGGTAATACTTGAACATATTAGTAAAGTTTTTTACGATAAAATTTACGAAGACCCATGGCTAAAACAATATTTTGTCAATGTTCCTCAAGAGCACATTGAAAGACAGCAAGTGATGTTTATGCAAGCGGCTTTAGGGGGAGAAAACCTCTATTGTGGTCAAACGCCACCCGCAGCTCACAAACATATGTACATTACTGATGATCTATATCGTGCCCGACAAGTACTTTTAGACGAGGCTTTTGTTGAGTGTAAGGCTAGCCAAAACTTGATAGAAAAGTGGCTTCGAATTGATGATGCCTTTTTTAATCGAATCGTTAAGGCATCTCCTCAAGACTGTGAGGTACGCTACAAGTCGGATAAAATATTAAATTTTGTTAGGCCTTAAAGACGGTTTTAATCTGTAAAAGTGTATCTGATCCACTTTTGAGTTCGATAAAAGAAACCAATATATCCACGTACCTTTAGCTCCCCTTTATCCAGCCAAATTTTACAATCATAGGTTTTTCCATTATCTGGATCAAGGATTTCGCCATCTATCCACTCGTCTCTTTTTTTACTTAATCCATCAATGATTTGCAAACCCATTATTGCTTTGTTTCTTCTTTCATTTTTACACTTTTCACAGATGGGATTTTGCGGGTCACCGTCTTGAGGAAATAATTTAATAATCTTCCCATATAATTTATTGTCTTCTATTGATAGCTCGACTAGCGATCTAACTTGCTTAGTATTATCGTCAATTGTTTGCCAAATCCCAACGATGCTTTCATCTGCTTGGCTAATCTGAATAATTGAAAATAATAGTAGGATAATTTGAAATAGGTTTTTAAACAGTTTCATGGGTCTTCATACTCACCTTATATAATAGAATGCTTTAGCTACTTTCATTTTCTCGTGTAATAAACCAATTAGCTAAATAACTTCCAAAATGATAACCAGCGTATGAAGCTCCTAGCCAATACCAACCTTGATGCATTATGAAAATTTTAGGCCAATATAAAAACCAAGTAAATGCTGGAATAAGATTCAAAAAACTATCTATGATTAATCCAACAATAGCGCCAAAGGATATCTGGTCGATAAAGTTGGCGATAGAAGAAAAATTTAAGAAAAATTCATAAACTTCCATAAATTCAACATGTGCATAAGTTGATAGAGCCATAAGTCCATAATAACCACCACCAAAGTAAAGCCACTTGCTATGAACAGGGTTGACTTTAAATTCAGCTTTATCTTTTTTTGCTTGTTTTTTTCTTTTTTTTAGCTCGACTAAGTCTTCACCTAGTTCGACGTAGCCTCTTTTTATAGCAAAAAATACCATTAAATAAGCGACGATTGCTGTCGGTATTCCGGCAATAAATAGGGCTCTTAATATTTCCAAATTGTTTATTTCCATAACATTATTTTAGTATTATGCGGCAACTTTCGAGTGGTAGCCATAAATCCATTAGTTTCTCTGCATTTGGAAAGACTTGAAAGAAACCATATTGTTGATAAAAGGGTATAAAGGCTATTGGATGTAGTTAAACAAAACCAAAGATAACTCAAACATCAAAGGCTTATTGAACTCCATTTATTGGCTATTGCACCGCTGAAGGTCGTTAGATAGTAGAGTTCTGTTTAAATAGTTTCTGATAACCAAAAGACTTTTTATAGGATTATTAGTATAGATAGGGTGATTTTACCTTATTTGGCTGTTTTAGGGAATATTATCGCTTGTTTTGTAATTAGGTTTTTATTAGCATAGTCACCTCAAATATTAATAAAAATAGGTATCATAATGGAAAGCTCTATGGAGTCAGAAACCCAATCATCACAACAGGTTTCATCACGCCAACTTGGATTTGAATTCAAGGGTAATGGTATGGAGTATTTTAAGATCTGGATTGTTAATGTATTGCTAACAATCATTACTTTAGGTATTTATTCAGCTTGGGCAAAAGTACGTTCTAATCGATATTTTTACTCTAATTTGTATCTTGATGATAGTAATTTTCGTTATTTAGCCGAACCAATGACTATTCTAAAAGGTCGACTTATCGCAGTTGCGGCTTTAATTGTTTATTCTGTAGTAACCGCTATTGCGCCAATGATAGGAATAGTTCTTTTAATTGCATTRTTCTTTGCRATYCCYTATTTTATTAAYCAATCAATTGCATTTAACAATAGAATGTCAGCTTATAAAAACATTCAATTTCGATTTTCTGCAAGTTATGGTGAAGCGTTTATGGTGATGTATGTATGGCCAATTATTGGAATACTAACTTTAGGCATACTTTACCCAATGGCATTACTAAAAATGCACCAATATGTTGTAAAAAATAGTGCATATGGAACCACTAAATTCGAATATTCGGCAACTTATAAGGATTATGGAATGATATTTCTAATGATGATTGGAATCATTATTGCTGCAGCAATTATTATCGGCATAATTTCAACTCTAATTCCAGCACTAGCGCCTCTTTCGCTAATTTTAATTGCGGTTATGTACATTGGTATTATTCTTTATTCTATTGTTGCCATTACTAACTTATTTTATCATAACTTGGGATTAGTTGAACATCGCTTTAAGTCGACCTTAACAATAATGGATTTGGGTAAAGTAATGTTAATCAACTTATTTTTCATTATTATCACACTTGGCCTTTATCTTCCAGCTGCAAAAGTTAGAATGACAAAGTACATGTGTTCTTGTTTAGTAATGGATGCAGAAGGATCATTAGATGATTTTGCAGCTGCAGAAAAAGAAAATGTGAGTGCATTAGGCGAAGAATTTGGTCAAGTTTTTGATTTTGGAATTTAAATTTTAAGCGTAATAATTAGATACTTTTAGTCAGTACAAATACTATAAAAACCCTCTTTTTAGAGGGTTTTTAATTTTGGATGTTAATATGAAAATCAAAGGTTTTTACCTTGACGGACAAACTTCACGGCAACAGTTGGCTTATCTAGAAATTGATTTTACAAATAAAATTTCGTTTAATTTACAATATGAGATTTCGAATGAATTCTCAAAAATAGATTCCGACGCTACCGTTAAGGAATCGACCGCTAAAAAGACAATATCGTATAGCAATATTAAAACTTCATCTCGATTAGGCAATACACCGCGCGAAATTAGTTTTGGAAATGGTGAGCTATTTGTGTCTGAAGATAATGATTCAATCGATCAAATAAACGAGCATCTAGGTAAAAATAATTCTTTGATTCATCGTTTAGAATCAAAAATGATGAGTGTTATTGTCGCTAGTATTCTTACCGTTTGTATTATTTGGGGTGTAGTGGTTTTTGGCATACCCGCATCAGCAAAAATGATTGCGAATAAGATGCCAACCGTTCTTTCTGAACAGTTTGGAAGCAGTTTAGATATACTTGATGAAACAGTTTTTGACCCCAGCGAATTAGAGCTTGAAAAACAAAAGCGAATTACCGACTTAATGTCACCTTTTCTGAAACAAGATCAATCATTAAATCMTAAAGTAAACTTTCGTTCTGGAATGAAAGCTAATGCTCTCGCTCTGCCCAACGGTGATATAGTATTCACTGATGACTTCATTAATTTGGTTGAAAATGACGAACAGTTGCTTGCTGTTTTATTTCATGAATTAGGTCATCTAAAACATAAACACCTCGCAAGGCGGGTTTTACAAGATTCTATGATTACGTTAATGGTGGTCTTGATCACTGGTGATATTGATACAATTGATATACTAACGGGAATTCCAACCTTAATACTAGATTTGTCTTACTCTAGAGAGTTTGAGGTTGAGGCGGATACCTATGCATTAGAGCAATTACATCTACATAATATGCCGTTAGAGAGTTTTTCTTCTGTTATGCAATTACTCGATAATTATTATCATGATGAAATTGAGGATGATGATTTTAATAGTAACATTCCTAATTTCTTGATGACTCATCCCGCAACGAAAGATCGTGTTTTGATGACTGAGGAATTTAAAGCCAAATTAGAAGCTAAATAGCCCTCACTAAATTTAAGAAAACTAACGGGATTATTGTTTGTTTACAAAATAAATCACTAAAATGGAATTTATGCCAAGGATTTGCGGTAGAATTGATATTGCTCGAAAAACTCATCAAAGAAGTACAGAAATAAAGAGAAACCTATGAACTCTAAGACCAAACCGTTAATCACCTCAGTTATCCTAGCGATTATCATTTTAGCGATTCTTTCAATCTTTTTAGGAATAGTGATCGGTTTGATTATTGCGGTCTTAGTTGGACTAGCAACGTTCTGGCTGTTTTCTAGTAAAAATGACGATAAATCGAATTCTGAAAACGAAAACTCCGAACTATCTGTAACAGAAGTCGCCAATCAAGCACTTTTAATGGCTAATCTCGACTTAAGAAAAAGTATTATTTCTCCAGAATTAAGAACAAACTACGAATCCTTAATCGATTTACTGATTGAATTATTACCGTTAGTGAATGGCACTAAAGACGCACCAGACACGGAAAGCGAACTAGGTTGGGTAATAAACCGTATGGCAACCGAGTATTTACCAAATAAATCAATTGCGCCCTATTTGAAGCTATCTGATTCAGAACGACTCGATGGTAAAATAGTTTCTGAAGTCCTGGAAAATATCAATTCAATGAAAAAAGAACTACTTGATGTAAAAGAAATGATTATTAAAAAGAATAGCGGCGAATTCGCTCGAAAAGCACAATTTCTAAAACAACGATTTACAGAATAAAAACAAGCAAAAATTAAAAATAATAGATTGAGGAGAAAAACAACATGGGTAGCTTAATAAAAAAACCTAAGTGGGCAAAAGATGCTGATCTTTCATCAATGAAAGAGCGATCTAAAGAACTGATGACTCAAGTAAAAGAAAAAGCAGGACCCGCTCTAATGAGGGCTGTCGATGCTATTGGTGGGAAATCCCAAAAGAAAATGCTGGCGGCTAACGACCTCATGTCTCAAAGTGTTGGCTCATTACTGAAAGGGCTTGACGGAAAGTCTCCCACTGCAGAAAAGCTATTAGAACTCCGTAGTGCAATGGATGAGCTAAATCCTCACTCTTTGCATAATGCATGGTATTTTTCATGGATGCCAAAAGGTATGAAACGTAAAGCCGTTTCAAAATTTATACACAAATACCAACCTATGCAATCTCATGTCACTGGAATTCTAAACGGGCTCCGCGCGGGTAAAGACGAACTGTTAGAAACCAGCATTGAGTTGGAACATCAGTATTATGAAATTGCTGGTGCTCAAAAGGAAATTCAATCTGAAATTTACGTTGGCGAAATATTTATTACTGAGATAGAGCAATTAGAATCTGAGACAGATAAGGATGATATACAGGAAACACAAAAACTAGCATCCGTTAAAAATAAAGCGGCGAGACGAATTAGAGATTTAAGAACCATGGAGCAAGCTGCGGTACAATTTTTTATCAGTATTGATCAAACGGTTGCCACTAATGAGTTACTTAGTGAGCAAATAGATTCTGCATTAACCGTGGGTCCAATGGTGATGACTAACGCACTTAGAATTCAAGCCGCATTGGCTAAACAAGATTCTGTTAAAAAAGCGGTTCAAGGATTTCAGGAAGGCTTGGGCGAAATGATGGCACAAAATGCTACCGCCGTTAATCAAGCCGCTCAGGAAGTGGGTGATTTATATAATAATCCCGTGATTGCAATCGAAAAAATGGAAGAGGGTTTTGACCAATTAATGAAAGCCGTTCAAACTGCTAATGAAACAATGGCAAATAGTACTTTGAAAGCTCGTGAGTCTAGCGCGCGATTAGCAGAAATGACGGCGCAACTTTCGCCAGTGGCGGAAGGCTTACATGATGCATTGCAATCAGGTAAAGAAGCAAAGAATAATGATGTCGTAATGGATATAGAAGAAATAAAGAAACTTGATTAATTGCAGACTTGAAGTACAGGGATCGGAGGCGATTTCGACTCGGTTTTGTATGATCCCGTTTCGTAAGTTTTGTAAGAAAGGATAAGAAGATGAATGACTTAAAACAACAATTACAAGCAATACGATCCCTTGAAGTATTGCCACTACAAGAAAGCCAAAAACTTGATATTACCAGTATTAAGAAGGGTGGATTCATCGAGTTGAATAATGATACATGGCAGATTGTTAATTATTATTCTTATCTGGATGTGAAATGGAAAGATTTTTCACCGCGCAAAAAAGACTACTGGGTGATTGAATTAGAACTCTATTCACTCACTAAAGGCATTAAAACCTTTGTGGAGTGGGAAATTGATGATGAGCTAGAAGTTTGCTTAACAGACGCTTCAATTAAACTACGAGATATTAAGTATGAAGGAAAATCGCTCTCTCGAAAAGACTTAGCTTACATCGAAGATGAAGAAGAAGGCGAAGTGAAATTTGCGGGTACCAAGTATTTTTATAGCGATGACGATACTTGGGCTGGTTTGTTTTTTAAGAGCGCTGAAGACGCTAAAGCTAAAACAAACTCCACTCCACTAAGAGTATATGAGTTTGAATCAGATGATGGCCAATATTTGACTATTGAAAGCTGGCATGGAAATGAGGACAAAGTGGAAAGAGAAGCCTTTGTTAGTCATTCGATTAAAAGTAAAGACATCCAGGTTTTACAAAAGAGCGGGCAATTATAAAATGGTAAAGATCCTGTCGAAATCGATTCTGCTAATACTTTCTATAGTTCTACTTGCTGGTTGTGAAGGATTGCCAGATAGTTATGTAGATGAATTTGAAAGAATGCCTGGAAAACAAGATCGATTAGCACGATTTATTGAACAGCGTAATACTGAATTAAAGGAGCTATCAAACCATACTGATTCTGAGTTTTTAACACCTTATTCACAAAACGAAAACTGGGCTCAACATTTTGTCAAAGCAACAAGTCAATTAACGAAAGCACAAAGTTTGTACGACAATGAAATTTCTGCTATTTATGATAAAGATGATCCAAAAGATGCGACAAGCGTTTTCAAACTGAATAGAGCGTTTGCTGAATTGATTCAAAATTCTACTTCAAGCGCTCGTTATGTAAACGAACGAATTGCATTTCTAATTGAGACTCGAGAAAACGCACAGGCAATTCAAACTAAAGCTAAACAACAATTATTTGAAATTGATCGTATAAAAGAAGAGTTGTTAAAGTTAGTTAAAAAAACAATTTCCGTTTACCCCAATAAATTAAATGACCTTAACGCCAAATTATCATCTATTGATGAATTAGTTAAAAATTCTAAATCATCAAGTGCTTTACTAAATACCCAACATGACAAACTAAGTGATTCTTCAACAAAATTTATCGACTATGCGATTATTGGCGATCAAGCAATCATGATAGAAAGAAACTTGTCCGACGTAAACAAGCAACAGAAAGAAACCCAAAAGAAAATTTCTCAACTAGAAAAAAGCTACATTAAAGTTCTTGCTGATCAAAGGATCGAATACTTCCTAGTAATTAGACGAGCCAGTTGGTGCGAAGGCGAATATTGTGGCAACGGTTCAGAAAAAATTTATAGTCCCATTAAAGTAGACTCGAAGGTTTTTGAATATTTTGATTCATCGCAAATAGAAACATTGGCAACTATTAGAAGAAGCTGGGGTAAAGAAACTTTTAAAATTAATGTCAAAAAAGATATGTGGAAAGCACTTGCACTAAATGAAAGATATCGTTGGAGCCGCGGGCATACCCACGCAGACTATTGGATACAAAAATTATATAGCAAAACATTCCATAAATATGTTGAAATTGAAAATGATCAATCAAAAGAAACGGGTTGGCAGAGTGTTAGTGAAACTTATTTTTGGAAACAATATGATAATTTAGGAATGGCAATTATCACTAAGCCCTATGGTTTTTATGAAGAGGACGCTATCAGCGATGCGCAACCTGTGGGCATGGCAACCATTGCAGAACCTGTTATGAAAGATGGTGTTGCCACCGGAGCAAATCGTTACGGTGAGTGGCGACAATCAAATGGGCTTTCTTTTTGGCATTACTACGGAATGTATCATATGTATCGTGGTTTAATTGGCCCTTCTCGTTATGGATACAATGATTGGAGCGGATATAATAGCCGTCGGCGTGGCTCAAGCTACTATGGTAGAAATAACCGATGGGGAACTTTTGGTAGTTCAACTTATTCAAATAGTCGATATCAAAACAGCGGTTTTGCAAGAGCAAATTCTGGTGCGGTTTATAGTGCAAGAACGGGAAAAGGTGCATCAAGCTCTTCTGTTCGTGGAGCTAGTTCCTCTAATCGTAATCGAGGGCCATCCAGTCGTGGTAAATAGTACTGCGATAAATAATGCAACTCGATATTTATTACCTGTTGTTCGAATGCTAACTATAAAGCACTAAAAGCCATTTGTAGTTATGAGTAAAAAGTAGGGTGGGCATTTTTTATTGCCCACAGTTTTAAGTTTAAATTAATGGTGGGCACAAAAAACGTGCACACCCTACAAAATAGTTCTATGCGTTGGAAGAATGAAAATTTACCTTTTTGGGGATAATTAATGAACATTGAACAATACCTATTTTATATTGCTTACACATTATTATATTTAGTGTTAGCTATTTTAATGAAAACGATTCTTAACTTTCGTTCTGGAAAGTTGTACAAAGCGGATGAGCAAATAGCGGGTGGTAATATGGCCGTTGGTTTTAGACGCTCTGGTGCTCAACTCGGTTTAGCGATTGCAATGATTGGYGTTTTRTCTGGATCGAGYAATAGTGATTTTGTTAACGAYTTAGTGACCACCGCAAGTTATGGATTATTAGCGGTTGGTTTTATGCTTGTTTCTTTATTGGTAACCGATAGAGCGGTTTTACCCAGTGTTAATAATACTGAAGAATTAAAAGATGGTAATTTAGCMATYGGCTTAGTTGAATTTGGTACTTTAGTRATGACTGGAATCATYGCTTATGCCAGTATTAAAGGTGATGATGGCGGTTTCATTTCGTCTCTTATTTATTTTGTTGCGGGGCAGGTCACTGTCGTATTATTAGTGATTGCTTATGAAAAAGTATTTGCGCGAAAAGTTAACCTTGTGCAATCAGTCGTTGATAACAATTTATCTGCAGGAATTTACCTTTCAGGAAAAATTATCGCTTATGGATTGATTTTACAAAGTGCGATAGTGAGTCAATCGAATAGTGCAAGCTCGTCTCTTTCCGAACAAACTATAGAGTTTGCAACCGCCGCTTTTGTCGGAATGATTATGCTATATCTATTTGAACTGTTAATTGATCGATTTATTGTCACTGCGACCAAAGCATCGGACATTATTAAAAATGACCAACAAGTGGCAGCTTTACAATTGTCATTAGCTAAAATAGGAATGGCTCTTATTTTAGGTATGGCTATTTTATAGCTCAAGCATCGATCTTATCTAATATTTATATCGCAAAAAAATAAAATGACTCGCCCACGTTATTTTTCAGCCCTACTTGCTTTTTGTATGTTTTCTACAGGCGCGAGCGGGCTAGTTAACCAATATGTTTTAGCCACGCTCACTACCTATATTCTTGGCAATTCGATAGAACAATTTTCAATAGTAATTGCTTCCATGATGTTAATGATGGGCGTTTCTGCAATTGTTCAAACGAAAATGTCGGATAAATATTTAATTGACAAATTTATAACGCTTGAAGCCACCATGGCTATATTTTGCGCTTTCGCACCGCTAGCAATCTATTGGGCATACGCCAGTTTTACTGATCATTTTCTTTTGATTCATTATTTTTTTGTACTGACTATCGGATTCCTGATCGGCTTTGAAATTCCTCTAGTCATGAGAATTATTGAACAAAATAAAGTCAGCTTAAAAACCAATCTATCACTTGTTTATGCGATGGATTATATAGGCGCATTTGTTGGCGCTATTTTATGGGTTAAATTTCTTCTAAAAAACTATCCGATCACTGAAATCAGTTTTATTGTTGCGGGGTTTAATCTTCTAATCGCTTTTATTACAGTCATCTATTTGCTTCGTTCAAAATTAATTAAACATGTTTGGTTCAGTTTAATCTTAATGATTAGTGCAACTATTTTGTTATCAGTTGGTTACTGGAAAAATCAAGCGTTAAGTCATTTGTTAGAGCAAAAATTCTATGATGACCCGATTGTCTATAGTCATACTACAAAATATCAGCACTTAGTGATAACTGAAAACAAACAATTGAACGATGTAAGATTATACATCAATGGAAATACTCAATTCTCTTCTCTAGATGAAGAGCGCTATCATGATCTATTGGTGCACCCAGTTATGTCGCTGGCTGAACCAAAGAGTGTTTTGATTTTAGGCGGTGGCGATGGTTTGGCTTTAAGAGAAGTATTAAAATATAAAGAAGTTAGTAGCATTACTTTAGTTGATCTAGATCCGCAAATGGTAAATCTGGCGACAAACAATAAACAACTTTCTCAACTGAATAAATACGCTTTTTCTGATGCCCGAATAAAGATTTTACCCGCAGATGGTGTAAGTGATATTGGTGTAAGAAGCCTAGAATTAAATTCTGGGGAATTTGACAAAGATGGTTCTGAAATACTGGAACGAGTTGCATCTATTAATGTTTACAACTTAGATGCAGACAATTTTCTAAAGAGAACCGGCGAGCAAAAATGGGATGCCATAATAATTGACTTTCCTGATCCATCATCAATAGAAATTAATAAACTTTATACTAAAGAATTTTACTATCAAGTTAAAAAAAGGTTATCTGAATACGGATTTATAGCCGTTCAATCGACTTCGCCATATCATGCTAAAGAAGCATTTTTATCAATCGGCTTAACGCTAAAATCCGTAGGCTTTAACCAAATACCATATCGGCAATATATTCCATCATTTGGTGATTGGGGTTTTCATTTAGCTTGGAAAAATTCAAAATCAAGACAGGATATAAAAGATAGAATTCGTAAAATTCAAGCATTTGCCGTTACAACGACTTTTATAACACCGGAGGTTCTAGTTGCATCGCTGGCGTTTGGAAAAAGCGAATTGGAATCAAAGTCTAAATGTATTAACCGCTTAATGTCTCCTTGTTTAATGAATCAATACTTGGATTATAGTTGGCAAGTAGACTAATGAAAAACGATCAAAATAACTCAGTAAAAGATTACTTTAAGACGTCTGATAAAAGTAACTATGCAGGCGATCACATAATAGTGGATTTTTGGGGCGCTTCTCATTTAGATGATCTTGTTAGGATGGAGCGTGCATTCAAAGAAGCTGTAGAAGTGTCAGGCGCTACACTACTTCATATCCATCTGCATAGTTTTTCTTCAACAGGCGGTATTTCAGGAGTAGCAGTATTGGCGGAGTCTCATATCAGTGTACATACTTGGCCAGAAAAGTCTTATGCTGCTTTTGATATTTTCATGTGCGGAAATGCTGATGCAAAACTAACCGTTCCAATTTTCGAAAGAATTTTTTCACCTAAAGAAAAAAAAATAACAAGTTTAAAACGAGGTGAAATACCTTATATTTCAACGTGATCTCTATCAGTTTGGTCTTTGAATCTATCAAAACAGATACTCGTAGGTTACTTCTTTTTTGATCTTATCAAGGCTACTCCTGCAGAGCCAACTACAACCAATATCGCGCCAACAATACTTAAACTATTTAAATTTTCTGTTTGAATATAATCTGGGAAATAGAAGTGGGTTAGGTGCATAAAGCATAAGGTAAACAGAGGGGTAACTGCAAGTACAGCGCTAACTCTCGATGCCTCCATATGTACTAACGATTCTGCAAATGCTCCGTAGGCAATGAGTGTGTTAATCCCGCAAAATATAAGTAGAGCCCAGCCTAATCCATCGAGTTTCAATATTTCAAATGGTGTAGAATTTGGCAGAAAAAGCATCGAACCAAAGACAAAAATAATAAACATGACTTGCTCTGAAGATAGATGTTTCAGGAGTTGTTTTTGAACCAGCGCATAAGTGGCCCAATTTAAGGCGGCGATAAAAATTAGAAATATACCAAATCCGTAATCGTTATCCAAGGATGATAATTCGACCAGTCTATGATTGAAAAACAATACTAACCCTAGCACAAAACCAAAAAAACCAAACGCTTGCCATTTATTAAATGACTCTTTAAAAATAACTATCCCCCCAATTAGAAGTAACATTGGCGCCACCTGAATCATCAACTGTGCACTTTCTGGTGTTGAGTATTCTAATCCAAACATATATAAAATATAGTTCGCCAAAAGTCCTAAGATAGCAACAAAAAGCAACACCAAAACATATTTTTTATTTAGGATCTCTTTAGAAGGAAGACGTTTTTTATAGGTCAAAAAGATAGCTAAAATAATAAAAGCAAATATAAACCGAGACCACGTAATCGTCACGGAATCTAAATCTTGTAATAAGCCTTTAAGTGCGATGGGTAAAGCTCCCCACATGAGAGAGGTCGTTAAAGCCAGTGTTAACCCAAGCTTCCACCGACCACTAGTGTTGTGCATTTTCTGAATCCTTTTTATTGTTATAGATTGGCAAGGAAATGGTGACGGTTGTACCTTTTCCTAAACTCGACTGAATATTTAATTGGCCACCTAGTGCGATGCAAATATTTCGGCTAATCGCGAGTCCTAACCCCGAACCTTGTTTACTTCTTGTATCGCTGCTATCAACTTGCTCAAAGCCTTCCATAATACGATCTATTTTATTGGTGGGAATTCCAATACCAGTATCTTTAATTTCAAGGGCTAATTCAGTATTCTTACGGTAAAAACTAACGCTAATTTGCCCTTTATCCGTAAATTTTACCGCGTTGCCAATGACATTAAATAGAATTTGTTGCAATCTGGTTTTATCTAGTATGATTATTTCTCTGGTATCGGATTGTGAAAATTTGATTTCAATATTTTTCTCAGTCGCTAAAGGTTCACATACTTTAATTACATCACTAACTAAATCAGTTAAACTAAATTCAGCATTTATGATTGTTATTGCACCTGAACGGCTTTTTGACATTTCTAATATATCATTAATAATTAAAGATAATTGTTCCCCACTGGATTTGATCAAGCGCACCATATCTAAAGTAGATTTATTAACCTTATTTTCATCATTTGTAAGGATAACTTCAGATAAACCAACAATGCCATTAAGAGGTGTTCTAAGCTCATGGGATGTATTTTTTAATATTCGATCTTTTATTCGATCTAATTCTTTTAGTTGTTTGTTCACACTTCGTTGTCTATAAATTTCCTTTTTAGTATTTCTACGGTAGTAAAAAAATAAAATAAAGATAACAAAACTAATAATACAAATGAGCCAAATCAATTGGTTTTTTCTCTGACGTTCCAATTGCAATTCTAATATCTTATGGTCTTTTTTAGATTGAGTTAGTTTTGTTTGAGTTTCCTCAACTAACCAATCTATTTTTGTAATTTCCGCGAGTTGTTTAACACTTTCACCAGAAATAATGTTTTTCAGTTCTATTATTTGTTCATATAGAAATGAGGACTCTTTATATCTTTCTTGCTTTAAAAAAATGTTTTTTCTCAATGTATAGAGTTGCAATAACTGACTTTCCATATTCAAAACAACAGCCATCTGAATTGCTTTCTTTACTACTTCTTCTGCTTTATCATAGCTTCCCATCTCAAAATATTTTTGCCCTTGATTTTTAAGGGCCGTTACTTGTAATCCATCAAATTTATTTGCGATGGCAATTAATTCAGAATCTTTGTATATTTTCAAAGAGAGTAGGTGCTTGTTTTCTTGACTCAATAGAGAAGCATAAGAATTTAGAAAATAATATTCCGAGAAATCGTCTTTATAGGTTTTATATAGTGTAAAAGATAATGATGAATAATAATTTGCTAATTCAAGTTGGTTGGTCACACTATATAGTCCAATTAAAGCATTGTATGCAACGGTTTTTTGGTAGTTTGGACGATCCACACCATTTAGTACGGGTAATTGTTTAATATATTTTAAAGCTTCCTGATGACTTTCTAATCGTAAATAGATACCTGACAAATTATTTAGTGTGCTTTCAATGCCGATAAGGTCATCAATATTTTTGGAAATTTCGTAAGACTGCAAATAAAATTTAAGTGCTTTCTCTGTTTTACCTAACATAAAATTGACTGATGCAATATTAGATAAACTTCTAGCGAGATTTTTTTGGCTTCCTTTAGATATCGCTTCTTTTTTTGCTAACAATGCCGTTTTATAAGCATCAGAATATCGCCCTTGCTTAAAATGCTTATAGGATAAGATGTTTAGTTGAGAATAATATGGCTTTTGATTGTCTGTAACACTATATTCTGCAATACAATATAATGAAAACACATAGAGGATAAGACCTAACCATAATCTACAGAGCGCATTGATAAATTTATTGGGTTTCAATGTGAGTATTAAGGCTTAATACGTGAAGCAGTGACTTGAGAGTTAAATGAAATTTCATAATCTGCCCCTAAACGTTTTCTGATAAGCTCATAGTTTTTACTGATTAGTAGGTTAATATCTTCCTTCTCTAATTCATAAATTTCCATAAGTTTTGCGGGGTTCTTACGATATAGTTTTTTAAGTGTTTCGTTAGTTGCCATTTCTACCATAAAATCTGTTAATTTATCTTCCATATTATTCCCCTCGTAAACTGAGCTATCTTTACACCTCTATAAATAGAGAACTCGATTAATTTCTTTTGACGCTCTATTGTAACTGACTAATGTCAACATTCCACCTTTTGCAAAAATTAGTATTTAGTGCTGGGTTTGCTAACGGTGGTATATAAAGTGTTGTGATCGCATTAATTTGTATATCAGTTATCTTATCGATATTAATTTCCGCTATTCTTGGTTCCATGGTAGGTAACGTAGAAGCTTCATACAGAGTGACTAAATGGTTCGCGGGGTAATGTTCCAATAACTTTTCTTTGAGCATAGCCATTCCATTTTCGCTTGGTTTGAATTTCGTTAATGTTTCATCTCCCACAACTCCAATTTGCCAAAGTATCAACATTGCACTTGTATTGATAGAATGTCTATAAAAAAGGAATTGACTCGCTTCATAGGCTTGGCAACCCAAATCGCCGGGATCAACTCCAAGATCTGCGAATAAACAGTCCTCTGCTGAAATTGCGGGTAACATTTGTGCATCAAACCCCTCTTTCTTTGCCTTTGAGATACATTCATGTGAAGGGTATACAAAAATACCAGGGTGTCCGTAAAAAATGGCACAGACTTTTAGACCTAAGCGAACATCAGAAAGAATCGATTCGATCATTAGTTTGTACCCATCTAAACGATTCTTGCCGTTTTTATTTGATTTCGGGTCGAAATATAACTCACCAAGGTTTTTTATATTTGAGTTCAGTTTGGTAATAGTTGATAAGCCTAACGGATCAGGCACTAGAACATGCACAACATCCGCTGTTTCAATTCGATTGATTGATTCTTGGGATAAATGGGCAGGTGTCAAAATACCAGTACCCACTATGACTAAACTACCTTTTTTCATTACGCCAACATTTAACAATCTATACAGATCGTCAGTTTAACCTAAAACTCATCTGCTCCAATATCGATTTGACTAGAAATACGTGGTTGAGCGTTAATATCCAAATCACCGTGAACCGGAATAATGCCATCGGTAAATTGGTTTTGCCAAAACGAGTCATTCCAATTGGTTAAATCTGACTGCATTTGACCGACATCGATTGCAGGGGAATTACTTAATAAATCTAAGTTTCCGTTGATTGGATCGGTGAATAAAGGATCTTGAATAATTGAGCTACCTTGTACGCCAGAGGTATCAGATACATCAGGCGCCCACCATATATTATTGATCCAACTGATATTCTGGAGCTGACCGTTTGATTCTTGTTCAAAATTTTCGCTCACACCAGCCTCGCCGTAAAGTATGTTATTCGCTAAGGTAGCGTTGATGACTCTGAATGAGAATGTGATTTCGGTTCCCCAGCCTTTATTTTTATAAAAAGAATTATTATAAATATAGATATTAGTGGCGTTTCCACCGCCTTCTCCGTTCGTACTTTCAGCATAACCGCCGACGGTTAAACCGACTTCACGGTTATTATAAATGTAATTATTAATCATTAAGATTTCATCGCTGGCTTTTCCTGAATGCTCGCTAGCAAATTCAAACCCTAAATCGTTTTGTGAAGAATAGTTTCCATCAAAAATAATATTTCGTCCGCCGTCTACATAAAAACCACCGGCACTACCATCATCATTTCCATACCAAGGATTGTTAGTAAAAGCGCCGAGAGCCAATTTAGTCGAGTTATTGATTGAACGATTACCCTTAATTAAACCATTACGCGCTCTGTTTTGCTCATCGGT
The DNA here is from genome assembly GCA_002401655.1 of Gammaproteobacteria bacterium. Classification (GTDB taxonomy): domain Bacteria; phylum Pseudomonadota; class Gammaproteobacteria; order Enterobacterales; family Kangiellaceae. The sequence goes on from NVTT01000019.1 coordinate 40,743, forward strand.
ACAACTAGCACACACATCACTTTCATAACCGATAACGTCAATACCAATATTATTATTATTATGCACATAATTATTCAAGACTTTAAATCCATCAACGTTACCATTAATTGTAAAAGATTCACTGGCGGCCAATATGCAGTTATAAACCTCGTTACCGTCTAATATTAACCCTGTAATGGCACTGGTTGTATTACCATAAACCGCAATTCCATTCGCCCCAGGTCCACAGCCTGAATTTTGGTGACAGGAAGACAAGTTTTCTATGTGGTGAATGACGTTATTAATCAAACTAATATCGCTTGACGAACCATCAATTAAAATACCCACTGGCGTATCATTTATTTCAACACCGCTAGCGGTTCTAAAATTGGATAGTTCTAGATTTTCAATAACAATAAACTTTGCGTCGCGGATGGTGATTAAGCCTTGTCTATCAATGGGTGAAAGGTTGCTTCCATCTATAATTGCGCCATCAAGACCGACCACAGAAATTGGCGAGCCTGATGAGCCAGAATCATCTTCACCGGAAAATAAAACCGTCTCGCCATAACTGCCTGCATTCACAATGAGAGTTTCACCTGCTGAAAGTTGATCAACAGCAAACTGGATATCTCTCCAAGGAAAACTTTGGGATCCATCATCGTTATTATTTCCGCTTGTAGCAACGTAAAAAGTGCTTCCTTGAGTGGTCACGGTTACTGACGCTGATGCTTCTACCGTCATACCGCCACTAACACAGCTTACTACATAGCTTGTAGTGAGATTTGGTTGCACATCAATATTGCCAGAGGTCGCATCATTGGTACTAAAGTCATTACTACTACAGGTTTCCGCATTACTCGACTGCCAAGATAAATTTGAGCTTTCTCCGGTTTGAATATTGGTCGGATTAGCGATTAAAGTGACGGTTACAATATTCACTGGATTAACTGTGACGCTGATACTGCTAGATTGATTAATTGCTCCCAATGAACAGTTAATAGAGAATGTCATGGATGTCTCAGGTTGAAGCGAAACATTGCCTGAAGTCTGATTGTTAGTGGTAAATTCATTGCTAGTACATTGATTAGCATTGGTGGATGACCATGTAATCGTGGTGGACTCGCCAGCAGTGATAGTTAAAGGCTCTGCGGTTAGATTCACGCTTATAACCACATTTTCTTCTTCGCCATCTTCATCATCACCACTTCCACATGCATTGATGACAGTCAGTAATAGCATCGAAAAAGTGATTTTAGTCACTATTTTAAATACTAGCTTAAAGGCTAGATTTATTTGTTTAGTGTCAATAAAGCGCATTCAGTTTCTATCTACAATAATTTAGGTTAACTAAACTTTAGACCAGAATGCAGTTGTTAGCTATTCACTGCGACACGTTTTGAACTAATTTAATCTAAATGTA
>NVTT01000020.1 GCA_002401655.1 Gammaproteobacteria bacterium
TCCAATGGTATATTTCAGGATTAAACACATTGGGGTCATCGCTGCCACCTCCGGCCATTATAATAAAGCCTAAAGCAATAAACGCTGCTCCAATAAGCATAAATTTGTAGTTCTTTTGTTCGAAGATGAACAGAGCCGTATTCTTTACGGCCTCTTTTCTTTTTTGCTCTCCCATGACAAACTTGTTTATCCTTTGATTAATGATGTACCGCTAAAATTCAGTGAAAATCACTTCATTTTCAATTGCCAAGGAGAATATTACATAAGCCAATTTATCTGAAAACTCATGCGCCTGGCTCAGTAGCTTCATTTTTATTTTTTCGTCAACGTCTGTTGTAAGAATATTAGCTAACTGGATCGCTAAAAGCTCCAACGCACCAAGCGCACCTTGCGGTTTGGTTTTTTGATCGATTTTGTTTTTAATTTCTTCTACTCTTGACTGATCTAACTGTTCAATACTGAATGACGCTAAACTCATACCATTTCCCTTTCTAACTAAATATTTTCATCCTATTTCAACTCATTTCTTTTATTATTGCTGATTCTATTTTGTTTTTAAAATAATAAAGAAAAACAAGCTTCCAATGGCTGAGGTCACAATGCCGATAGGTAATACTTGCTCATTTAAAATTGCTCTAGCAAATACATCAACCCATACCATAAAGCTTCCGCCGACTAATACACACATCAACAAAACTTTATAAAGTTGGTTACCTACAATAAAACGACAAATATGCGGGATCATCAAACCAACAAACCCTATCCCACCCACTTGAGACACTAAAACGGCGGTTAAGATTGAACTTAATACTAACATCATTAGTCGTAATCGACTCACAGGAACCCCTAACGTCAAAGCGCCTTCATCTCCGGCTTGAATTGCACTGATCCATTTTTGATATATTAAAAAAATAGCTAAACAGAATACCAGAGTAAACGCAGGTAGAGGAAGCTGAGACCAAGATGAATTACTGAAGCTTCCCATGATCCAAAATAATAAACTACTCGCAGTATCGGGATCAGAATAATAAACCACTAGGCTGGTAAAGGCACCGAGCATAAAAGATACTGCGACTCCGGACAGCAGTAATTTATCAACTTGCATCGACGCGTTACCTGCTAAAAAAAGCATTAAAACAACCGAGAAAACGCCGCCAGCTAACGCCCCAAATGTAATTGATATTGCWGTGCCWGCAATAACKGCTCCAGAAAATGATGAAATGACTAAAACAGCCCCTAAAGATGCACCCGATGAAATACCAAAGAGATAAGGATCAGCTAAGGGATTTCTGGTGACTGACTGTAAAATTGCGCCAACGATGGATAAACCTGCCCCCGTCAAAAATGCCATTAAAATTCTAGGGATCCGAATTTCCCAAACTATTTTTTGATAAACTAGTTTAACTCCGCAGTCAGAAATCGTGCCAGAAACAAGAGCAGAATCAAGCCCTCCGCAAACAAAAATCGAATCAAAAACGTCTTGAAAGGAAATAGCAACATTTCCTCGTCCTGTSGCATAAATAAAACTAAACAAAAGAAAAACAATACTTGCAATAAGAATAAGAGAAAATCGGTTAGATGGAGAGAAAAGACTATTCATATCAAAAAACATCACTAGCGTGATTAATAGAGTCATGTTTTGATGCTATCTTCGATAGATCGAATGTTATTTTTTGTTGTTGTCCAGAAGAATCTAATTCAATTTCAGCATGCACTTTAAATACATTTTTAAGGTTGTCTTGGGTTAAAACATCAGCACAAACACCTTGAGAAATGATTTTCCCTTCGTCCATCAAAATCAACTCATCACAAAAAATTGATGCTATATTCAAATCATGAATGCTTAAAATAATCGTAATATTAAGGTTTTTTATCAAATGTAAAATGTCAATTTGATGCTGAATATCTAGATGATTGGTCGGTTCATCTAAAATTAATATTTTAGTTTCCTGAACAATCGCTCTGGCTAACATCACTCGTTGTTTTTCRCCRCCRGATAAAGTATTAAARGAACWRWRCTGTTTKTCAGTTARTTCKACATCRGCAAGCGCTAAAATAACTCGCTGTTTGTCCTGAGTAGTTGGAAAAGATAAAAGCCTTAGATTTGGAATTAAACCTAAACTAACCAACTCAAAAACATCCATATCAAACTGAGTCGGTGGTTCTTGTAAAACAACCGCAATATTCTGAGCCAGTTCTTTCCTTGAATGATCATCAATATCTTTATGATTAAATGTCAGCGAACCTGAACTGATTTTGTTTTTTCCAAATAGACATCGCAGTAAAGAAGATTTGCCAGCGCCGTTTGGCCCAATGACTCCGGTAATTTTATTTCTTTTAATTTCAAAATTTAGGTTTTTTAGGATTGAAGACTTACCTACATTCCAACAAAGGTTAGATGCTATAAATACATCATCACTGTTTGTCTTAGAAAGTTTTGGTGATTGATTTAACAAAGCTGATCCTAGATTAAGTTCAATTTGGGATCACGAAAGGAAAGCAGAATAAAAACGAAAAATCAGTTTTAGGCTTTGCTTACGAGTCATCCCGCTCGTTACAAAATAAATTACTTTTAGGTAAATAAACAGGTTTTCTGGCTTTACAGTTGCGGGTACAGTTGTGAAAAGAATTCAAGTGAAGGTTTCACATTACCCTGTTTACTTGTGCAGATAATAACATAAGGAGTTGGAAGGAGGATATATAAAAACAGAAATACCTTGTAGACTAATCAAGTTAACGCCTAAATTACCCCATGCGAATGATGGACAATTGATAAGCTATTTTGTTGAGTAATTCCTTTTGAATGACAGGCTTATTGATATATTCATTCGCACCAACGTCAAAACCGATATCCCGATCTTCACTGCTCAACATAGATGAAACAAATATTACAGGAAGTGTTTTAGTTTCTTCCTTCTCGCGTAAGTGATTACAGACTTCATACCCTGACATTTCTGGCATTTGGACRTCCAGGAGAACCACATCTGGCTTTAATTTCGCCACGCTATCTAAGCAGGCTTGACCTGAATTAACTATTTGCACGTTATACTCCTCTTCCACCATTGCTTTCAATAAATTTGAATGGTTGGGTGAGTCATCAACGATAAGTATATTGCCTTTACTCATTATCTGAATTATTCCCTTATAATTAGKTTTTTNAACTGAAATARCATGAGCAGTCCTGATATGACTGCACTTTAACTTTAGTTGATAAATAAGAAAAAATAATATTTTAATGCCTTTTATCCTCCTTAATTTGAAAAACCYACTAAWTTACTCAAGTTTTGTTTAAATATTAACCAAATACMGTGATATTTAACTCAATTCCTGCGAGAATACGCGCCCTCAAGCGAKTGMCCCTATTRATTGTGATTTTATAATGCCCAAAGCCGAAACAAACCTCTTTGCCTAYCCAAAATATTGGGCAGAATGCTATGGACGAGCAAAATTTTTACCTATGTGTCGAGCGGAAATGGATGTGCTTGGCTGGGATAGTTGCGATATTATTATCATATCCGGCGATGCCTACGTCGACCATCCTAGTTTTGGCATGGCGGTTATTGGTAGATTTTTGGAATCCCAGGGGTTTCGTGTTGGTATTATTGCTCAACCAGACTGGAATGATCCAGAAGCCTTCAAAGCACTAGGCGAGCCGAATCTGTTTTTCGGGATCACCTCTGGCAATATGGATTCACTGATCAATCGCTATACCGCCGATAGAAAAATTCGAAATGATGATTCCTATACACCTCATGGTGTCGCAGGAAAAAGACCTGAAAGAGCGGTCATTGTTTATACCCAAAAATTAAAAGAAGTTTAYCCTAATACGCCAATGTTAATCGGTGGRATYGAAGCTAGCYTRCGYCGAATTGCRCAATAYGATTATTGGAGTGATGAAGTTAGGCGATCGGTYTTAATTGATTCTTCCGCTGATATGCTTTTTTACGGCAATGCGGAAAGAGCCATGGCCGAAGTGGCACATCAATTATCAAATGGTCGAAAAATAAATGAAATTACTGACGTTGCAGGAACTGCATTAGTAAGAGACGCAATTCCCGCTGGTTGGACAGAGGTTGATTCGACGCGTATCGATTGGCCAAGTGATAAAACCTTAATGCAAGATTTTCAAAAAAATCCTTATGAGTATAAAGACCCAAGTTCTGAATCTTGCACAAGCAAACAAAAGTCAGAAGAAGTGTTGGAACAAACAGCTCTTAAAAACGCTCAAATACCAATAAAAATTATCCCAATGCCGTTAATGGGTAAAGCTGGGTTAGATAATAAAACCACCGTTATTCGACTGCCATCTTTTGAAAAAATTAAAGGCGATTCTGCGCTTTACGCCCATGCTTCGCGTATTTTACATTTGGAATCTAATCCACATAATGCTCGCGTATTGGTACAAAAGCATGGCACCAAAGAAGTATGGGTTAACACGCCACCGATACCATTAGAAACCGATGAAATCGATGGTGTTTTCGATTTAGAATATGAGCGTGTCCCTCATCCTAGTTATGGCAATGCTAGAATTCCCGCTTATGATATGATTCGTTTTTCAGTCAACATTATGCGAGGCTGTTTTGGCGGCTGTACTTTCTGTTCTATCACCGAACATGAAGGACGAATCATTCAAAGTCGCTCACATGAGTCGGTGATAAAAGAAATTGAAGATATGCGCGATAAAGTCCCGGGGTTTACTGGTGTCGTCTCTGATTTAGGTGGCCCAACATCCAATATGTATCACCTCAATTGCAAAGACGATGAAATTCAAAAGAATTGTCGTAAGTTGTCTTGTGTGTATCCTGTTATTTGTAAAAACTTGATCACCGACCACAGCCAAACTACTCAGTTATATAGAAAAGCGAGAGCTGTAAAAGGCGTTAAGCGAGTCGCCATTGCATCAGGGCTTCGTTATGACTTAGCGGTTGTCGATCCAGAATATGTTAAAGAGTTAGTCACACATCATGTGGGCGGATATTTAAAAATCGCTCCAGAACACAGCGAAAAAAACACACTAGACAAAATGATGAAGCCGGAAATGACGAGCTATAACAAATTTAAGGAAATGTTTGAGCGTTATTCAAAAGAAGCGGGTAAAAAACAATATTTGATCCCTTATTTTATCGCCGCGCATCCAGGCTGTGACGATAACGACATGCTCAATTTAGCCTTATGGTTAAAGGAAAATAAATTTAGACTAGATCAAGTTCAAAATTTTTATCCTTCACCTATGTCATTAGCCACGGCAATGTATCATTCTGAAAAGAATCCACTTAAAAAAGTGACATATAAAAGTGAGTCGGTTTATACAGAAAAGAATTTAGATAGAAGACGTCTGCATAAAGGATTTTTACGGTACCACGATGAGAAGAACTGGCCAATGTTGCGTGAAGCATTAAAGGAAATGGGGCGGGAGGACTTGATTGGTGATGGAAAAAATCAATTGATCCCAGCTGAAGTTAAAAAGGGCTATTCTAGAAAATCAAATAGAAATGGTATTAACAAAAAACCAACTAACCGAAAGTCCTCGCGCCAGAATGCTTAAAGGTTTTTGAACTAAATAGAATATCACAAGCGTATTGTCCGATATCATTTTCAGTCACGATATGATTAAGTTCGGCAATTATCATCTGCTTATTTTTACCATGTAACATAGTAAATAAGTTATAAGGCCAATCCGGCATTTTTCGAGGGCGTTTGTAACAAAGACTAATTTTTTCTTGTAGCCCTAACAAGGTACCAATCTCATCAACTTCATCATCAGGAATATCCCAAACCACGATAGCATTACAGTGGTAGCCCACACTTTCCGGATTAACAATCATTCCAAAACGACTAATCACGTTAGAATCTTTTAGTTCTTGAACAAAATCTAAGAGTTGCTGTTCATCAATATTTAAGCTTTCGGCGAGTTCTTTATAGGGCTCTTCGCAGATAGGTAAACCTTTTGAAAGTGCTTTTAGAATTCGTTTTTGTTGATTGATATCCATCATGATGAATGATCTTTTTTGTCAACGTCTTCACTACAACAACACGCAGGATCGAGTTTAATCACCATATCACTATGGTAAGACTCTAATATTGGCAAATTTAATAAGGGGAAGTCGACATGATTAGATAAATCAGTAATTAAAGCATTCACTTTTTCTGCAGATTTGTCTTGAACCACAAACCACAAGTTATAATCATGTTCTCGTAAATGATTATGAGAAACTTCATCGTAAGAATTAATTAAATGAGCCACATCGTTAATTCGCTCTTCAGGAATTTTAAAGGCTGCTAATGTACTAACGCTTGATTTTTTTCTTCGCTTAACAGCCGCAAATCGACTAATGATATGGAGTTCTTGAAATTCTTTCAAGCGAGATATAACCCAACTCTTGTCTTCATTTAATTCTTTAGCAATCACAGAAAAAGGATCAGAACAAAGGGGAACACACTTTTGCACACGGTTAAGTAGGTTAATATCGGCATTACTTAAATTAATGTTGTTTTTAGAGTCCGACATCGCTATTGGTAATATTACTTTGTTAAAGGCTTGTTGGTAGATAAAGTATAGTCAAAAATAAGCTCTTTGGTCATAAATTCATCACCTTTTATCAACCATTAATCACCAATCGGATCAACCTCTAACCGCCACCTAACACGACTTGCGGTCTTTAGGCTTTCAATAGCTGGAATTGAACCTTTTAATAATTGGTGTAAATATCGCCTTTGGTTCGTTTGAATATAAAGCTGATAGCGAAATTTTCCTGCTTTTTTTGTGTAAACCGCTGGAACTGGACCGAGTAATTCTAAATTTTCGATGTCCGATAATCCATCATCTTCTGAAACAACCTGTTTAAGAATATCCTTAACCTCCTGTAAAAAATTCTTCACCATGCCAATGTTTGGAGCCTCAGCCTGAATTAAAGCATTATAAGAAATCGGTGGTAAACAAGCTTCCTTCCGCTCATTGATTGCCGTCTTTGCAAAACTTCGGTAACCACTATTTAGTAAAATAGAAAGCATCGGGTGATCGGCCAAATGGGTTTGAATAATCACTTCGCCTTTATTTTCAGCTCGCCCTGCACGCCCGGAAACTTGGGTTATCAATTGCGCAGCATATTCTGGCGCTCTAAAATCACTACTATAAAGTGCGCCGTCCATATCCACCAATCCAACTAAAGTGATATTAGGGAAATGATGTCCTTTAGCCAGCATTTGCGTGCCAATTAAAATATCAATTTCACCCGATTTTATTGAAGTAACAAATCCATCCATTGCCGATTTCTTGCGAGTAGTATCTCGGTCAATTCTTTGCACTCTAGCACTTGGAAATAARGTYTTTATGGTTTCTTCTAGTCGCTCAGTTCCCAAACCAATCGGGATCATTTCGTCACACTGACATTTTGGACATTGTTTTGGAGCTCGTCGACTTGATCCACAGTGATGACATTGCAAATGCTGTTTATCGCTATTTTCATTGCCATGAAAAGTGAAATGTCTTTCACATCGTTTACACTCACTACTCCACCCACATTGATGACAAAGTAAAACAGGCGCATAACCACGACGATTTAGAAACAATAAAATCTGCCCTTTTTGTTTTAAATGATGCTGGATTGAATCAATCAAATGAAAAGACAAGCCTTGTTTTATTGGTTGCTTTTTCATATCAATCACTCGACATTTCACCTCCACACTGGTAAGCGCTTTTTGGGTTAGATCGAGTTGAGTGATTTTTTTCTTTTCTACGTTAATTAGAGTTTCTATAGATGGTGTTGCACTRGCYAAAAGMACCGGTATTTTYTCAATRCTCGCCCTTACCATAGCKGTATCACGCGCTGAATATCTTAATCCTTGTTGCTGTTTAAAGGATGTATCATGCTCTTCATCGATTATAATAATGCCTGGATTTTTCAAAGGAATAAACAACGCACTGCGGGTTCCGATAATAATTTTTACTTGACCAGTTTGCGCTTTCAACCACACTTGCAAGCGTTGTTTATCTGTCATGCCTGAATGCATCATGGCAATTTCAACGTGATTATTTTCAGTAATAAATCGTCCAGTATTAAAGCGTCGTTCAAACCTTGAAACCGTTTGCGGGGTTAATCCAATTTCTGGGACCAGAACCAAAGCTTGTTTGCCTTGTAATAAAACAGCTTCAATGATTCTTAAATAAACTTCAGTTTTTCCACTAGCCGTTACACCAAACAATAACCATGTTTTATAAATATCTAATTGTTTTGAAACTTGCGTTACCGCAAAATCTTGTTGGTCATTAAGTTTTATTATTGGTTTTTTGTCTTTTATTATTTCCAATTTATTGTCTTTTTTGTAGGTCGCATCAAAAATTCTTTCAATCCATTTTTTTCCCGCCAAAGTTTTTAAGGTGGTTAAACTAAGATTAAATTGACTGATCTGACTATGTCTTAAGCCCAACACTAAACCTGTATTTTTTTTATTTTCAACTTCAAATAAACACGCCATTGCTAACTGTTGTTTTACCGCATTTTTAGCGACTTTCTTTGCTTGATATAACTCTAACCCCAACTTCGTCAATCGCCAAAAACTTTCCCTTGCTAGTTCTGTCTTTTCCCCTTTTAGTAAAGCATTCGGTAGAATAGTATTCCAAACATCACAGGGCGCAGCATGATAATAATTTAGCATCCACTGAGATAATTTAATTAGGTTGTTATTMACTAGTGGAGTGTCATCTAAAAGTCGATTAATCGGTTTGATTTTTTCAAGCGGTAAATTCGAACTAGCACCTATTTTATTAATCACACCAATTTTAATTCGGTTAGAAAACGAGACTTCTACCCGCATCCCCACTTTTGCCTCTACTGCATTATCGACCGAGATCTTGTAATCAAACAGCCTCCTGAGTGGGACGTTTATCGAGATCCCTAGTACAACAAATTCCTCTGAAGAGGGATTTTCTGTTGTTTCAAATAGATTGTGATTAAGAGGCGATTGAGTCAAGCTAATAGAGTTAGTCATATTAAGTGTTGATTTCAGTTTGAAGCATTGGCGTTGGCATTACAAGAAACCTAAACTAAATTTAGTAATTTAAAGCCTTACTGGTCACACCATCCATTTAGAAAAGAAATAAGGCTTATAATTAATGGCAGTTTTGTTACTATGAACTAGAATTAACTAACTGATTTTAATCTAAAAACTCATTTTACTCCAAAACTGGCTTAATCAAAAAAATAACATTCAAGGCAAACGGCTCATGTCAGAAATCAAATCCCCATCGAATTCAAAAAATCCCTCAGAATACAAAAAACAGGCATCCAACAAAAAACGCCCTCTTTATATTCGTTATGCAGGTCCGGTATTATTAGAGACTCCATTACTCAACAAAGGGAGCGCATTCTCAGTAGAGGAAAGACAATCATTTAATCTTGAGGGATTACTGCCAAACGTTGTTGAAACAATAGAAGAGCAAACAAAGCGTGCTTATAGTCAATATTCGCTGTTTGAAAACGATTTAGACAAGCATATCTATTTAAGAAATATACAAGATACCAATGAAACCCTCTATTACAGCCTAATAACCACACATTTAGAAGAAATGATGCCGATTATTTATACTCCAACGGTTGGGCTTGCTTGCCAGATGTTTTCTAAGATTTACCGTCGTAAACGTGGTCTGTTTATTTCTTATCCTGATCGTGAACGTATGGATTTTATTTTACAAAACGCAACCAAACAGAATGTAAAAGTCATTGTGGTCACTGATAGCGAGCGAATTTTAGGGCTTGGCGATCAGGGCATTGGCGGAATGGGTATTCCTATTGGTAAATTAGCATTGTATTCAGCCTGTGGTGGAATTAGCCCTGCACATTGTTTACCCGTTACTTTAGATGTCGGTACAAACAATCAAGAACTGCTCGATGATCCTATGTACATGGGATGGCGTCAAAAACGAATTACTGGCGATGATTATTTTGAATTCATTGATCGCTTTATTCAGGTAGTTACAGACCGCTGGCCAAATGCATTAGTACAATTTGAAGATTTTGCACAGGGTAATGCAACTCCATTATTGAAGAAATACCAGGATAAACTTTGCTGTTTTAATGATGATATTCAGGGAACGGCTTGCGTCACTGTTGGGACTTTATTAGCGTCTTGCTTAGCGCAAAAAACCTCACTCAAAGACCATAGGGTGGTGTTCGTCGGCGCTGGCTCAGCGGGTTGTGGCATTGCAAATCAAATTGTTGCTCATATGATGAAAGACGGTCTGAGCAAAGATGAAGCTTTAGAGCGTGTTTATTTGACTAGTAGTAAAGGTTTACTTCTTGAAGGAATGGATAGCATAAGAGATTTCCAGCAAGATTTTGTGAAGCCGTTAAAAATGGTTGGTTCATGGAGTTCAAAAAACGATGGTCGCGTTAGCTTATTAGATGTTGTTAAAAATGCCAAACCAACGATTTTGGTTGGTGTATCAGGTCAACCCGGTTTAATGAGCGAAGAAATTATTAAGTCTATGTACCAAAACTGCCAAAAACCGATTGTCATGCCTCTTTCCAATCCAACATCTAGAGTTGAAGCTCACCCAAATGATATAATTAAATGGACAGAGGGCAACGCCAACGTCTCAACGGGAAGTCCATTTAAAGATTTCTCCTTTGCGGGAAAAACGCATAGTTTTGCGCAGTGTAATAATGCTTATATATTTCCAGGAATTGGATTGGGCGTCATCGCCTGTCGTTCAAAAAGAGTCACGGAAAAAATGTTTATGGCGGCCAGTGATGCTTTAGCGACATGTTCACCCTTGGTAAAAGGCGATGGTAAAGACTTATTGCCTGCATTAAGTGATATCAAAGAAGTGAGTGTAATTATTGCTGTTGCAGTAGCCAGACAAGCAATGTCTGAAGGTGTAGCAGAGCTTATTTCTGATGATAAGTTGACTAAGCGAATTGATGCGAGTTTTTGGAAGCCTGAATATCGTGAATATCGACGGTGTTCTTTTTAAACTAAAATAGTTTGATGTAGCAACTTAACAAAGGCGCTTTAAGCGCCTTTGTTAATTCTATAAAATGAGTTATCTTTTTTAAAGAAAAATCCCTTTCAACATAAAGAAGAACATCATCGATAAAATAGCACCAGCGGGAAGAGTAACCACCCAGCTGACTGCAATCGTTTTAAGAACGCCTAAGTTTATTGCGGCAATTCCTCTAGCCATACCAACCCCTAAAACAGCGCCGACTAAAGTGTGGGTAGTTGAAACAGGTATCCCCGTACCTGAAGCAATAACGACCGTGGTTGCTGCCGCTAACTCTGCTGCAAAACCACGACTAGGCGTAAGCTCGGTAATTTTCTTGCCGATAGTTGCCATAACTCTTGCACCAAACAAAGCCAAACCAACAACAATTCCACCGCCTCCAAGCAGAAGAATCCAAACAGGTAGTACTGATTTCGAGCCAATCAGACCGCCACTTTCGACAATACTGACCACTGCAGCCAATGGGCCAATGGCATTAGCGACATCATTAGAGCCATGTGCGAATGCCATTCCACATGCCGTAACAATCATTAATGCACCAAATACTTTTTCTACACTAGCGTAATGAAACTCTTTATCCGCACCTTCTTCTATCTTTTGTCTAGATATAAAGAATTTACCAATCAATGCTACCAGTAAGCCAACGCCAACTGCAGTAATTAAAGCTTCTTGGAAAGATAGGTTAATACCAACATGCTTTAACCCTTTCATTACTGTCACTAAGGAAATCATAAAACCCGCTAAGAACATATAATAAGGAACATATTTTTTCGCATTTTGTAATGGTTTGTCAGTGTGTAAAATCAGCTTTTGTACGCTGGTAAATAACATGTATGCCATGGTTCCAGAAAGTAGTGGCGAAACAACCCAACTCGCAACAATCGAACCAACCTTACCCCATTGCACAACGTCCATACCAATTCCAACGGCTGCAAAACCAACGATCGCTCCTACAATTGAATGAGTCGTCGAGACAGGCCAACCGAAATAAGAGGCTACAATTAACCAGATACCCGCCGCCAATAAAGATGCCATCATTCCAAAAACAAGTAACTCGGGGGTGTCAACCATGGTACTTGCATCTATAATTCCTTTACGAATAGTCGAGGTGACTTCCCCTCCAGCTAAAAAAGCACCTGCAAATTCAAAAATCATCGCAATAATAATGGCTTGTTTAACGGTTAACGCTTTTGCGCCCACAGAGGTTCCCATGGCATTTGCAACATCATTTGCACCAATACCAAAAGCCATCAAAACCCCAAAAAGAGCGGCTAGACCAATTAATACCGTTTGATACTCTGTAAAAAATATTTCATTCATAATTTTATCTCTATTTCCTTACTGATATCTCACTAAGCTGAGGTTAATCGCGTTAGTTGGAGGTTTGTCACTCAACCGCTAGATAAAGGAATTATTTTATATTAACTATTTAATTAAAATTTAATCCATCGTTTATTAAAATGGCTGATTCAAATTTAACGAGCAAGTAACAGCTCTAATCGTTGCCCAACTTCTTGAGACAAATCAGCAATATCACCAATCCAATCAATGACTTTATAAAAGAAAATAACATTGACCGCTGGCAACTCTTGCTCCAGATCAAAAATCTTACGGCGTATTTTAATTTGTAAAACATCTGCGTCACTTTCAATTTCATCCAATACAGTAATCATTTCTTCAACAATGATGACTTCTCTACCTTTAAAACCTGACTCTAATAATTCATCTAATTGCTGAATGGCTTTATGCGCTTGTTTTGATGCATCGAGACTTCGAGCTAAATAGGCTTTTAGATTTTCTTCAATAACCGATGGAAACTCCATTTTTCGCCCAGTGACTAATCCCGCGATATCTTTAGCTTTATTCGCTATTTTGTCTTGAGACGAAAGAAGACTTAAAAGATCGATGCGAGAAACTGGCATAAACAGACCTGATGGTAAGTTCATCCTCAATGTTTTTTTCATGTCATCCGCTTCATTTTCTTTAAAACGGATCTCTTTTTGATAGGTAGCCATAGTTTCCCAATCTTTTTGGAATACTGCGTCAAAAAAGTTTGGCAATAGCGCCACACAATCTTGGACTTTTCGCATGTGAGCTCGCATCGGCTTTAAAGGCGATGCAGCAAAAAGATCAATTATTGGATTCATATTATTTCCACCTAATTTATTGAGGTATTTACTTAATCGAATTAATGCTATCAAAAGCACTAATGACTTAAAACAAGATACTAATATCTGTTCAGCCGAGAGTCTAGTAGAAAAATAGACGGAGTGTGACAAATTGACAGAATAGAGCTTATCAGCTCACTTTATGGTGCCAAACGTTGAATAGTCCAGCGTTGATTGCCTGTCTGAATATCACCGGAGGTCGAATAACTAAAGCTATCATGTAACCTTGAACCGCCACCTTGCCAAAATTCGAATCGTGTAGGCTTGATTAAATAACCTCCCCAAAAATCAGGCACGGGGATTTCTCCCTGCTTAAACTTTTCTTTCATTTGTTCAAAAGCGTGATTAAGTAGTTTTCTGGAGGAAATAGGATGGCTTTGATTGGATGCCCAGGCTGCTAATTGGCTGTTTTTAGGACGAGTAGAAAAATACGCTATATTTTCAGCAACGGATAAACGAGTCGCAACCCCTTGAATTTTAACTTGTCTCTCAAGTGGCAACCATGCAAAGTTAACGCTTACTTTATGGTTGTTCTTTATATCTTGTGCTTTGCGACTCTGTAGATTGGTATAAAAAATAAGCCCTTTGTCACTAAGATCTTTTAATAATACAATTCTTTGACTTGGTTGCCCACTAGAATCAACTGTGGCTAGATTCATTGCAGTAGCGTCTATCAATGACAATTCGCCAGCTTTGGTTAACCAATGACTGAGTTGAGTGGTTGGACTTGGGTTAAGCTCATTTTTGCTTAACCCTTGCTTTTTATATTCTCGACGAATGCTTTCTAAATTCATAAGCTTCTAAATTCATAGTTTACGATTGTTCAGCAGCTCCGCCAATTTTACTTTCAGGTTTTTCTTCTTTTTTTGCTGAAGCTTTAGGAGGCTCACTTCCATGATCATCCCATCCTTTCGGATCTTGGGGTGGCTTGCCAGCCATAATATCAGCAATTTGTGAAGCATCGATGGTTTCATACTTCATTAACGCATCAGCCATTGCTTGCAGTTTATCTTTATTTGCATGCAATAACTTTTTCGCACGGGCGTAATTAATATCAATGATTCGCCTAACTTCATCATCAATTATTTTGGCTGTATCATCCGACACATGCTTAGTTTGCGTAACAGAACGGCCTAAAAAGACTTCGCCTTCTTCTTCCGCATACATCAACGGCCCTAATTTTTCAGAAAATCCCCACTGAGTCACCATGTTTCGAGCCACTTCAGTTGCTCGTTTAATATCGTTAGAGGCGCCTGTTGTTACCTGTTCAGGTCCATTAAGCATTTCTTCCGCAATCCGACCCCCATAAAGCATCGATAACATGCTTTCTAGATATTCTTTGGAATAACTAAACCGATCTTTTTCTGGCAAATTAATGGTCACACCCAGCGCGTTACCCCTTGGGATAATCGAGACCTTATAAACCGGATCTGAACTAGGAACTAACGTCCCGACAATAGCATGACCCGCTTCGTGCCATGCAGTATTCAATTTTTCGTCTTCGTCCATGACCATTGAGCGTCTTTCAGCTCCCATCAATATCTTATCTTTTGCTTTTTCGAAATACTCTTGGTTAACAGTTCTTGCATTGGCTTTTGCAGCAAATAACGCAGCCTCATTAACTAAGTTTGCTAAATCCGCACCGGACATTCCCGGTGTACCTCGAGCAATATCAAGTGGCTTAACATCCTCATCTAACGGAACTTTACGCATATGAACTTTCAAAATCTGCTCTCGACCTTTTATATCAGGCAGTCCAACGGTAACTTGTCTATCGAAACGACCTGGTCTTAACAACGCCGGATCTAAAACGTCAGGACGGTTAGTTGCAGCAATCACGATTACACCGTCATCCCCGTCAAACCCGTCCATTTCAACTAATAATTGGTTCAGCGTTTGCTCTCTTTCATCGTGTCCACCGCCCATGCCCGCGCCACGATGACGTCCAACCGCATCAATTTCATCAATAAATATAATACAAGGTGATTGTTTTTTTGCTTCTGCAAACATATCTCTTACGCGCGATGCACCAACACCAACAAACATTTCAACGAAGTCAGAACCAGAAATAGTAAAAAATGGTACTTTTGCTTCGCCAGAAATCGCTTTGGCTAATAATGTCTTACCGGTACCAGGTGGCCCAACTAACAAAATACCTCGTGGTATTTTACCGCCTAATTTCTGGAATCTGGCTGGCTCTCGCAAAAAATCGACCAATTCGGCAACTTCTTCTTTAGCTTCTTCACAACCTGCCACATCGGCAAAAGTCGTTTTAATTTGATCTTCACTTAATAAACGCGCTTTGCTCTTGCCAAAGCTCATTGCTCCACCTTTTCCGCCACCTTGCATTTGGCGCATAAAGAAAATCCATACACCTACTAGCAACAATATAGGACCAAAGGTAAAGAAAATGGTTGAAAGAAGACTATCGCCTTCAGCCTCTCTTCCAGTATAAGAAATTTGATTGTCGAGCGCTTTTTGAGCAAGTAACTCATGTGAACCAGCAGGAATTCGAGCGGTTAATGTTTCACCAGAAATTGTGGTAATTTCCGCTGTCCAATCAGCAACAACCACACTTCTAACTCGCCGTTCGCCGATATCTGCCATTAATTGAGAAAACTCAATTTCATTAGACTGTTGTTTTGCAGTTTCAAATTTATTAAAAACAGAAACCAATACCAAGCCGATAACCAGCCATAATAAAAGTTGTTTAATTGTATCGTTCAAAAGAATACCCTTTAAATTGTTTTAAATCGAAAACACTTTCGATTCAGTCTATTTCAAATCTGTTAATTGATTGTAACGAAAGATAACCACCACTAACCAATCATTTTTTGTTTCTTAATGTATCTATCATTAAAAGCATCTGTATTAATTTGTCTTTGCTTTAAAGTCTCTCTTTATAATTGACAGCTTAGCCTATAAATCCTAAACCGTACACATAGACTTCCCGAGATCTTGCTCTAGACGCCTTAGGTTTTCTAACCTTCACCACTTTAAAGTGGGATCTGACTTGTTTGGTAAATTCATCAAAACCAGCGCCTTGAAATACTTTGACAAGAAACTCGCCATCTTTACGCAGGGTTTGTACCGCTAAATCGAGCGCTAGTTCAACTAAATACATAGACGCAGGTTGGTCGACAGAATCGACACCACTTATATTGGGAGCCATATCCGATAAAACAAGGTCTGCGGTATTATTTTCTAATTGCCCTAATATCTCATTTAACACTAACTCTTCTCGAAAATCACCTTGAATAAAGGTAACCCCATCCAAGTAATCCATGGGTAGAATGTCGGTTGCTAAAATGACGCCATTTTTACCTACCTTTTTCGCAACATATTCTGACCAGCCTCCTGGCGCGGCGCCTAGATCGATGACATTCATCCCTTGTTTAATTAATTTGTCTTTTTCATCTAATTCTTGCAGTTTATACACTGCCCGAGAGCGAACGCCCTCTTCTTGAGCCCGTTTGACATATTCATCATCAAAATGCTCTTTAAGCCAACCTTTACTACTTTTTGTTTTTGCCATAATCGTTATTCTTGAATTCTCGGATTTCTAGTTATAAATCGCTCATCTAATGAATATTATTATCTCAAATTTACTCCAACAATGGTAAGATCCGGTCAATATTAATGAAAATCGATTAAATTAAATAATGAACAAACTATCAAACTCCCAAATTCGTCATCTTCGTGGCTTAGCACATCCTTTAAATCCAGTTGTAATGATTGGTGACAAGGGGTTAACGCCAACCGTGACTGATGAACTCAAAATAGCATTAAACTCACACGAGCTTATCAAAGTAAATATCAGAGCCGATGATCGAGAGCAAAAAGAAGACATTATTAAGAAAATTCTTAATAAAACGCAATCACATAAAATTCAAACGATTGGTGGCAAGTTAGTTATTTATAAAGAGAGCAAAGAAAAGAAGATAGCTCTTCCAAAATAAATGCCGGTCGCCTAAATAAAGGATGAAGACTTAAATCAAAAGGCCTAATAGATAGATCATGAACCGACAGATATATACTTTAGGCCTCTATTGTCTATTACCCATTATTCTGTTTTATTTCTTATATCGAGGAATCAAAGATCCTCGTTATTTAAAGCATTTTAGCGAACGCTTGGGGTTTGCCAAAAAGATTAAATCTTCGTCTTTCAAAATGCCATCTAAATTTACAACTGAAAAAACGCTGTTAATCCATTGCGCATCTGTTGGAGAAACCAAAGCGTCTATCCCATTAATTTCTCAGTTGTTTAAAAATGAGAAATTCTCACAGATCATCATAACCAACACCACGCCAACGGGACGAGAAGAAACAGAGAAATTAATCACCGCTTTAAGTAAATTAAATAATCCACAAGTTAAAATTACTCATTATTATTTACCCATCGATTGGCCCGTTTGTTGCCAACTATTTTTAAACAGTTTAAATCTAGATGCCGTTGTTTTAATGGAAACGGAGTTATGGCCAAATTTTATACATCAATGTAAACAAAAAAATATCCCTATTCTTTTAGCTAACGCGAGAATGTCAGAAAAATCGGCAAAAAAATATCAACGCCACCCTAAACTGACAAAAGGGATATTTTCTGGATTATCATTAATTGCTTGTCAATATCAGTCTGATAAAACTCAATTTTTATCCCTTGATATTAATGAGCAAAAAGTAACTTGTGTCGGTAGTATTAAATTTGATATTAAAATAGACGAACATTTAAAAAACAAACAAATTCAATTGAAGAAACTATGGCGTGACGATCGACCTTGTTGGATAGCCTGCAGTATTCACCCCGGTGAATTTTCTGCCATTTTGAGCAGCCATAAAGAGTTACTCACTGAATATCCAAATTTATTATTAATAGCAGTACCTAGACATCCCGAGCAATTCGAAGTATTAAAAAATAAAACAAAAGAGATGCAATTTAATTATGTTAGTCATAGCAAAGGACAAGCGCCAAATGAAATGACTCAACTGGTCATCGGTGACACTATGGGTGAGCTCACTTTGCTTTGCGGTGTTGCTGACATTGCATTTGTTGGTGGTAGTTTAATTGCAAGAGGAGGACACAATCCTCTTGAGCCTGCGGTTTGTGGTCTACCTGTTTTAATGGGGAATAGTGATTATAATTTTTCTGACGTTAGTATAATCATGCAAGAAAGTGAGTGTTTAAGCATCGTCAATGATGAAAAAGAACTTGCATCAAAGATCAGTTCATTACTCAGCCAGCAAGATAAATTGCCCGAACACCATGAAAAAACTCAGATTCTTTTTGAAAAAAATGGCCAAGCCGTTATTCGTTTAACAAAATTGATTGAACATTTAATATGAATGTCCTTTTATAAATAATTTTGGAATAAAGAGTCAAGTCATTCGTGAATATTGATAGATAGAACCGTCAATAAGATATATTTAAAGTCGCAATTACAACTAGGAAAAATAATATGATTATAACTAACGTAGAAAATGTTCCAGGTAAAGAAATCGCCGTTCATTATGGATTAGTTTCGGGTAGTACCGTTAGAGCAAAACACATTGGTCGAGATTTTATGGCTAGTCTAAAAAACATTGTTGGAGGGGAATTAAAAGGTTACACCGAATTATTATCAGACTCCCGTGAAGAGTCTATGGAACGTATGAAAACCCAAGCTCGCTCTTTAGGCGCTAACGCGATTATTAATATCCGTTTCTCAACGTCTTCGATTGCACAGGGCGCGTCAGAATTGTATGCCTATGGCACTGCCGTTAAATTAATTGATTCTACTTCTTAGAACTTATAGTTTCGTTCAAAGAACTCTCTTAATATCCAGTGAATAGGAGTCTATTATGGATGGTTTAACCGTTACATTTGTTAATTTGGGCATACCATTAGGATTAGTACTTATTGGTTTGATCGTTGGTTCTATTTTAGAAAAAAAACATTTTGAATCAATTAGAAAGCGTGAAAAATTAACACTTAAATTACCAATCATTAACATTGATAGTTATGATAAAACTAAAACGCTCAAGAAAGCCTACTTAGTGACTGGCTCGGTTGTAATATCGGTTGATTATTTTAAACGTTTTTTAGCTGGGTTAAGAAATATCTTTGGTGGTCGCGTTGTAACCTATGAAAGTTTAGTCGATCGAGCAAGACGGGAAGCGATATTAAGAATGAAAGAAAAATGTCCTGCAGCTAACTTAATCATCAATCTTAGRATAGAAACATCAACCATTTCTAAGCAAGGTCGCTCCGGCCAAAAATCTGTTGGTTGTGTCGAAGTCATAGCTTATGGAACAGCGATTCAATATGCGGTTTAAGATAAAGGAACTTGGAGACGCTGCTGACGTAAGTTCAGGCGAAAAAGATGCTACCAAAGAACTAGTCAAATTGCTGTTTCTTGCGACTATTTCAATGGCAGTCATTTATTTTTCGGTTAGTTTTGCCAGTGAATATTTCATTCGTAACATTTCCATTGAACAAGAGAACAAATGGTTTAAAAAATTCGATCTAAGTCTCATTGAAATGGACAGCAGTGATTTAAATCCTGAACAGATCAAGCAGGTTGATAAAATTCTTTCTCAACTAATCAAGCATCCATCGGTACCAAAATTAAATTATAAAATATTTGTCATTCAAGATGATGACATCAATGCGTTTGCGTTTCCTGGTGGCAACATTGGTGTCACTAGCGGTTTACTCTCTGCGTTAGAAGTATCGGACGAGGTAGAGGACGGTCAAAAGGATAATCTAGCATTAGCCTTTGTAATCGGCCATGAATTAGGACATTTTAAGTATCGTCATCACTTAAAAGGCTTATCAAGAACCATCAGTGTTGGTTTAGCTTTTGCGTTACTCACGGGCAATAGCGGTGACCTTTCGCTAATCAATAACCTGTTAACTTTACTCGAACTTAATCATTCTCAAAAACAAGAAACAGAATCTGACTTATTTGCGGCTGAATTAGTATTCGACACTTACGGCTCAACAAAAAATATTGAAAAGTTATTTGTTGTTTTAAAAGAAAAAAATAGCGAAAATGAAAACTTTTCGTTTTTGAGTACTCATCCGTCTTCGGAATCTAGAATAAATCAATTATTGAATTATAGTGTTTCTTTGTCTGAAAAAAATTAGAGAATCAAAAAGTCGTTAAATATCCAACTGATTACTCTTAGCTATTTTTTTATACTGCCCATTCATAATCTTAAAAACAAGCTTTGGAAAAAATCGCTTCAAAGTCAGAATTTTCATTTCTAATCCAACGCCAACGGGAATTTCTGACTTGCCTTTTTCTAACCCCTTAATAATCACTTTCGCACATTCATCCACGTCCATTCCACCCTCAATTGAAGCATCAACTTTGCCAAAACTTGTGCCATCTCCTTTAACTGCATTTTTAGATATGTTAGTTCTTATGTAACCCGGAATAATGGTACTCACTTTTATATTGTATTGAAAAACCTCAGTTCGTAAAGCGTCAAAAAAGCCCATAACAGCATGCTTTGCTGCGCAATAACCCGTTCTAAATGGAACTCCCAATTTCCCCGCCACGGATGAAGTAACCACGATATGACCACTTTTTTGTGCGATCATAATTGGCAAAACCGCTTTAGTTAAAGCAATAGGAGCAAGTACATCTATTTCAAATAGCTTTCGGTAAGTTGACATTTCTGTCTCTAAAATACCAGAACGTTGAGATATGCCTGCGTTATTAATCAAATAATCAATTTTTCCTTTAAAAAACTTAGCTTTAACAACTAAATCGAGAACTTGATTTTCATTAGTTGCATCGTAGGGCAATACCAAATGCTCTTTTTGAAGCTTTTTCGCGCACTGCACTTTTACCTCATTTAAAGACTCTTCATTACGAGAAGATAATATTAGGTTCGCTCCAAGGTTTGCAAATTCCAAGGCTAAAGCTTTACCAATTCCAGAAGATGCACCGGTTATCCAAATGACCTTATTTTTAAACCGTGTATCTATACTCATTCCAGTTCTCAATTTTTTATCTAAAAGGTAGTCTCTGACATTATCATCAAATCATTAGAAATAGTATTTTTATTCTAACTCAACGACTATGGACTAAAAGTCCATAGGTTAGATTGAAATGACTAAAAGTCACTTATAACGATGAACAAAAGTAGGGTAGGCAATTTTTTCTGCCCACCGTTTCATGAATCACATTTTAAGCAATGGTGGGCACATAAAACAGTGCACACCCTACAAAATAATACCAAAACCTAAAAAGTCAAGTTCGAAAAAATATTTTAAAAGCATCGATAATATATTCAATATTTTTCGAGCTAACGTCTAAATGTGTCACAATTCTCATATTTGAGGATACAGAAGCCTTAATTTTTTTCTCAATCAAGAAGTTATTTAGGCTTTCCACTTTGTCTTCTGGTAACGAAAATTTAATAATATTGGTATTGACCGATATATCTTGTAGGCTTTCAATTTCTTTTAACGCATTTGATAATATCAGTGCGTTTTCATGATCGATACTGAGTCGGTTGATATTATTTTTTAGCGCATAAATTCCAGCGGCAGCTATAATTCCCGCCTGTCTCATACCGCCACCGAGCATTTTTTGCCAGTGCTTTGCTTCTTTAATAAAATCTCGACTAGCACAGAGCAATGATCCAACCGGCGCACCTAATCCTTTAGATAAACAAATTGAAACAGAATCAAAATTGGAAACTAAATTTGAAATAGTCTCATTCTGAGCGACAGCAGCATTAGCAACCCGAGCACCATCCATATGAAGTTTTAGTTGATGTTTTTTACAGAATATAACCGCATCGTTTAAATAGGATTGAGGTAAAACCTTACCCGATGTCGTATTTTCTATTGAGAGTAATTTTGATCGTGCAAAATGAAAATCATTTTCCTTTATAACGCTTGCTACCTTATTTAAATCGAGACTGCCATCACTAGATATTTCGATAGGTTGAGGCTGAATACTACCTAATACCGCAGCCCCGCCCCCTTCATATTTATAAGTATGGGCATCTTGCCCAACAATATATTCATCGCCTCTAGCACAATGGGTTAACAGTGCAATAAGGTTACTTTGAACCCCTGAACAAACGTAAAGAGATGCTTCTTGACCAGAGATTTCCGCACCCAATTCTTGCAACTGATTAACTGATGGATCATCACCATAGACGGCATCACCTACCTCGGCTTCTGCCATTACTTTTCTCATCTGCTTACAGGGCCGTGTAACAGTATCACTTCTAATATCAATCCAGTTTTCAGAATTCATTGTCATCCTATTATTTATTTGTTATTAAAAATCGTATCACTTAATTCACTAATTGAAAGACTTTAATCTACCATTAAAGTTAGAAAAAATTACAAAGTAGAGTATGCAAAAAAACGATTTAATACTTTAGCCAGATCTTCATTCAAGAATTTTATTTTCGCTATTTTAACCAGAAGTTTACCATTTTAAGCACCTTCCAACTACAAAAAATAATCGCCGACTAATAAGTTACAAGAACTCATTTCATTGCAATATTTATCTATCATAAGCCGTCAAATCACTGTTTTATCGCCGATTTTAAAATTACTGGATTTACGCCTAATCTAGTCTACACTTATCCTAAGTTGTAAGGGAAAACCATTGAATGACACTAGGGCAATACGACTCAGACAGTCCGCTAGGAGAACAAATGTCACAGAAAACCATGTTAATTGTTGACGATAGCCGTCTTTCCAGAATGTTGGTTAGAAATTTCGTTATCGAATGCAGACCCGATTGGAATCTCATTGAAGCCGAAACTGGCGACGAAGCCCTTGCGCTAATAGAAGGCAAGGACATTGATTGGATGACGATTGACTACAATATGCCAGGAATGGATGGCATCACTTTATCTGTTAAATTACGCCTTAAATACCCTGATGCAAAGATTGCACTACTCACTGCTAATATCCAATCCAGCATAAAAAAGCAAGCCAACGAAGTAGGTATTGATTTTATCCAAAAACCTATCACCCAAGATAAAATCAAAAATTACCTAGACGAAAGTCATTCATAGAGTTGGGGCAAACAGTTATGAATAATATATCCGAATTTCAGAAAGATGCCATAGCAGAAATGTTAAACATCGGCATGGGTGCTGCAGCGGCATCTTTAAGCGAAATGGTTAACCAAGAAGTATTATTATCGGTTCCTTATGTCGAGTTTATGAATCAAGGCACAGCTTTTGAACAAATAAAAAATACGGTAGGAGAAAACTTTAAAGCGGTGAAAGAAGGGTTTGATGGGGCTTTTAGCGGAGACGCTTTTTTATTCTTTTCAGATTCTCACAGTAAAGAGTTAGTGAAAATATTAATTGATAAAGATAGCCTACCGGAAGAATTATACGTAGAAATGGAAAAAGAGGTTCTAACTGAAATTGGAAATATTGTATTAAATGCTTGTTTAGGCAGTTTAGCTGATATATTTGGAAAAGAATTAGAACTRAAAATACCASAATTTATGCAAGGYGATTTTGAAWCWGTAGTAWCTAGYGACNNMATKCNNCRGTTAATKCTRAYGAYGTTGTTYTWTTACTTAATATGCAGTTTTCTCTAAAAGAAAAAGATGTYTCWGGYTTTATAAGYCTATTAATGGCKGTRGATTCTGCCAAAGCATTAACCAAYGAAATAWCTGAAGCSTTTGGTRTTGGYTNRAATTTAGCTTGCYTARRTTTTTTGTTTAGANTCATCTTGTTCAGAATTACTTTRTTTARAAYCWAKCTGANTTAAASCNAGATTGGTTTGRCTCAACTTAAACTAACTTTATMTTKTCTAAATCARTCAGGTAAATATGCAATTTTCCAATAYCCYTCWAGCATATCAATCATATCKGAAAARTTAGARCCTACATCATCTTTTACAAAATAACCSGCAACAAAYTGTTCATAACTTGCCACAATATCTGAATCYGCTTTWGAAGTAGTTAAWATAAAAAYAACACTAGATTTTAATTTRTCATCMTTACGTATTTTTGTTAAAAAYTCTAAGCCATTCATTCKYGGCATTTGTAAATCTAARAGRATAATRTTTGGATGGGATACSTCTCCATTATTMAGCATTTCTAAAGCTTCTACACCATCTCTTGCTCTRAYRATRTTATTTCCAATTTTYCGTTTTTTGAARCTTCTCATRATGCCYTGRGCATCTACATCRTCATCTTCYACTAATAAAATRGTCACTTCTTTGTGWGRSTTTTTAGCGTTCATTTRGWTTCCTTTTTAAWCRTTATTATTATAATTTGAGATWWTATMTRCATCATACACCCCATTGAACAATAAAAGTAGTTCCTCTTTTACCGTCGGATTCTATCGCAAGAGAACCTTCATATTTTTCCGCCATCTTCTTAACCATAGCGAGCCCCATACCGCTTCCTTCCGTTTCATCTCTTGACTGTAAAGTTTGAAACATTTCTAAGGCTTTGTCCTGTAAATCTACTGGAATACCTGGACCATCGTCAATGATTGTAAATTGATGGAATTCTCGTTCTTCACCTTTAACTAAATCATATTTAATTTCAATTTTACCTTCTTTTTTATCATGGTGCTTAATGGCGTTAGAAATCAAGTTACGCAAAACCATTTCAAAAGGAATTCTTTGTAAAGTGAAGTCGGAATCTTGTCCCACGCAAGTAAATCCATCTCTATTACCTTGCAGTTCAAACAGCTCCTGTGTGACATCTTTCAAATTTAGCAATTCTTTTGCATGTTCATCTCTACCAATACGAGAGTATTCTAATAAGTCATTTAAAAGGTTAAGCATTCTTTTACTTCGACTTTTTAACAAGCTCAAATGTTCTTTAGATTCTTCAGGCAAAAGTTCTCTACAATCTTCATCAATCCAGGTAACCAGTTGACTAATTCCGTTTAAAGGTGATTTTAAATCATGGGATGCCACATAGGCAAATTGATCTAAATCCGCGTTAGCTTCTTGTAATTGATTAACTTGAAAAGATAAAATATCCCTAGTCTCTAATAATTCTAAAGCATTCATTTTACTTTGTGTGATATCAGTTCTTATGCTGATATAAGATTCAGGTTTTCCTTTGTCATTCATAAATGGAACAATGGTTGTTTGTACCCAATAATTTTTACCTGATTTACTTTTGTTACAAATTTCACCATTCCACGTTTTACCGACAACCAGCATCTCAAACATTTCTTTGAAAAAAACTAAACCATGATACCCAGAGTTTAAGATCCGATGATTCTTACCAATTAATTCGTCTTCAGAGAACTCGCTGATATCACAAAATTTTTCATTCACATAAGTTATATTACCTTTCACATCTGTCATTGAAACGATTGAGTGTTCATCTAACGCAAATTTCTGCCGCAGCAATTCATTGTCTTTTTCTTTTTGCGTAATTAGCATGTTATGAAAACTACGTGAGAATACACCGACTTCATCTTTCGCATCTATTGGTAAGTTTTTAACTTCACCAGTATATTCGTAACGCAATAATTCTCGAATAATATCTTGCATAGGCTGGGTGATTTTTCTACTTGAAATAACCGCAAAAGCTAATGCAAAAACCGCTAAGCCAATACCGATCATCCAACTTCTGTTACTAAGGTCTCTCAAATTCGATTGTAACTCAGCCATATCCAAAAATATAAAAAGTCTAAGAATGCTAGTTGACTCACCTCTTTTCATAATCATTGTTCGGTAGTGTCCAGTCGCTGAATTTTTATTCGACTGCATGCTATTAGCTTCCAGAACATTCACTAAATCTAAGGTAGCGGTGTTTTTTTCAATTACATTATTTAATTCTGGGATCATGTGTTGTAGCAATTCCCCGACTTTAATAAATGATAGTTCATGGCTATTAGCATGATATTCTGATAAAACATGACCGTCACTTGAAGCTATAATAAGCTTTCTGTGAAATAAAGAATCTAACTCTAAATGGTCAATAAAAAGTGACAGATTTATTTTTAATTCTAGCACTCCAAATGGTATTTGATTCTTTTGGTCATAAATAGGTCTCACAATATTTAAGGTTGAATATTGTTGATTACTCGCATTAAAGCTATCAGTATTAAAACTGACATGACCTGGTAGATCGTTTAAATGCAGAAATAAATTTTCATCTATTACTATGTCTAATTTTGATTGGGGCGAAACAAAAACTTGTTCACTTTGGCGATACGCTCTTACTAGCTCGGCATTATCGCCAACTAGTTGCACAAATCTTATTTCTTCATAAACTGCCTCATTGTTTATTAATGATTTAAAAATCGTGCTGAGTCTGGAGCGCCAAACATTATCAGAATTTCTATCGCTTTGTTTAATCGCTTTAATTATATTTTGCACAGGCGGAGTATTACTTAAAAAACCAACTTCACTTTCTGCTCTCTCGTAAATCGCTTTAATCAAACTTTCTACTACAACCGCCTCTTTATTTAATTGGCTTAACTTTTCTTGTCTGAATAATTTTTCAGTATCATTTTGATAAATTTCAGTGATAAATAATGTAATCAAAAGAGCTAAAGCAAAAGTGAATACCGGTATTACAAAAGTTTGTGGATATTTTGCGCTACCTACTTTTAACAATTTAAGTTTAGGATTATTCCATTGAGTATTTGCTTTCTGGCTGGTTTGGTTGGTTTGGTTGGTTTGGTTGGAAAAATCTAGCAGACTGGTTAATATACCGCCTAATAAACAAATATAAGCAACCACCTTTAGACCATGCGCAATATTGAAATGGTTATCGAATAACGCGGTAGAACCAAATGCCATATGAACTTGAGTAATTATTTCTGGTATCAAACTAAGTAGCAATGCATAGCCAACAATAGTGGGCGTCTTTTTATACCAAGTCCAAGCTAAAGCACCAGAAAAGAAAAATAGCGCTAACGGTAGCACATCATAAGGGCGCGTAATTAATGCATTCTTAAAGGTGGTTTGAGGTAAACTATCACTTGTGGCCGCCAAAACTACCGAAATAATCGCGAGACTAACAAAAATACTGCTAACGATGAATAGAATCCTAAATCCATATTTTTCTTGCCATTTAAATTGTGCTCTACTGCCATCCAGAAAACATTTATTCCTAATGTAAATAGAAACGCTAACGCCAACAATCATCAAAGATGCATTAAAAATACGCGAAAAAGCCCAAGTGAAAGGAATGAAATCTGTGTTAGGTACATTAGCAGAAATAATTCTGGTGGCAGCTAACGTATGAAACGCGTCAGTGAATCCAGCGCACAACAACGCCATTCCAATAATTGGTACAGACACATCTCGATATAAATAGTAATGCAAGAATGACGCAAAACCAGCGATTAAAGCCACACTAACCGCAGTCCACTCTAGTAGTGCATGATGCATTCCGCCTTTGATAGCATTAAATTTATCATCCGCAGTGACATCCGTTAAGGTATTTCTAGTTTCTT
The DNA here is from genome assembly GCA_002401655.1 of Gammaproteobacteria bacterium. Lineage (GTDB taxonomy): Bacteria > Pseudomonadota > Gammaproteobacteria > Enterobacterales > Kangiellaceae. The sequence goes on from NVTT01000020.1 coordinate 27,583, forward strand.
GAAAGTTAATTGAAATTGAGGAGAAGTCTATACCTAATAAATTAAGAACAAATGGCAATATACTAACTAATAGTACAAGGATAAGTATGCGTTGTTGTTTTAATTTATCATGCATTTTTATTCCTTTAGAGCTTAAATAAATTTAGCCTGTTTTGTTTTTTTATTAGCATCATCTATCGAGAGATATTTGCTTTCTTTTACTTAAAGCTCTATGCATATCGTCAATATGAGATACAGAAAGAGGCCTAGATAAAAAGAACCCTTGTAGACATTGTATATTCAGTTTTTGACACATTTCAACTTGTTCTAAAGTTTCAACGCCTTCCGCGACGATATTTAACTCTAGTGAATTTGCCATCGCGACTAAACCTCTCACTAGCTTATAGTTCTTTTCTTTTTCTTTTCCCGTTGGCATTAAAGACTTGTCAATTTTTACCGTATCGATTGGAAATTGATGCAAGTGAGAAATAGAAGAATATCCCGTTCCAAAATCATCTAATGCAATATGACAGCCTAACTTACTAATACTTTCTATAACGGTTATAGTTTGCTCAGATACATCTAATAGTGCCGTTTCCGTTAGCTCAAATTCAATCATTTCTGCAGGAACTTTATATTTATCTAAACAACCTTTGATAAAGGAACTGAGATTAATGTCTGAAAGTTGAACAGGCGATAAATTGATAGCCATTTTTTTTGCTTTAAAATTGATACTTTCTTTATTTGTATTATTCCATAAACTTAACTGATGGATCGCTTGGTCAATGATCCACTGGCCCAACTCATTAATTAAACGCGTTTCCTCAGCTATCGGGATGAACTCATCGGGTCGCATTGGATTATCATCTGCAACCCACCTAATCAGCGCTTCATAACCAATTTCATTGAGGTCATCGCCATTAAAAACGGGTTGATAGTGCAGTTCAAAAGATTTTGCTTTGACGGCTTTACGTAGTCTAGTTTCTGCTTCTAATCTTGCTAAAAATTGCTTTTGCATATCATCTTCAAAAAATGCAATTTGATTTCTGCCAAGTGCTTTAGCCTTATACATGGCAATATCGGCGAACTTGAATATTTCTGTGCGGTTTTGCGCGTTGTCGGGACAAAAAGCAATACCAATACTCGCACCAATCGAAACCATAACGCCTTTGATTAAAAAAGGCTTTTCTAGTACTTTAAGAATTCTTCCGCCAACCTTATCGGCAATATGTACTGATTCCAATTGGGGCAATATAATCGCAAACTCATCACCACCTAACCTTGCAAAGACTTCACTCCCTCTTAAACATCCCTTTATGCGATTAACAACTCTCTGAAGTAATTCATCACCCACGTCATGTCCATAGTTATCATTCACATCTTTGAAATGATCTAAATCTAACAAGATTAACGCGACTCGTTCCTTATTTTCCTTATTGCGTTTTAATTCATTAAGGGTTTGTTCTAGTCGAATATCAAACATATGACGATTTGCAAGCTTAGTCAGACCATCTTGCTCAGCCATGATTTGGATTTTCTTATGGCTTCTAACTAGCCTTTCTTCTAATTTAAAGCGTGTTTTAGCCGAAGCTATCGCTCTACGCAACCTAAACCCGGTGATATCCGTTTTGGTTAAAAAGTCTTGTGCGCCGGCTTCTAAACATCGTACAGCGAGATCATCATCTTCTGATGTGCTGATGATAATGATCGGTGTACCTAATTTAGCGTCAGATGAATTGCTCACTTTTAACGCATTAATCATGTCCATCCCGTTCTTTCTGGGCATGTTAAAATCACACAGCACAACGTCAAATTTATTATCTTTGAGTTGTTCCAGACCCAGATCAACATTCTCAGCTTCAACAACAATAATATCCGCACTTCCACGCTTCAGCGTACGCTGAATATGCTTTCTGTCGACTAAATCGTCGTCTACTAACAATACATTCATAACTACAGCTACTAAAGAATTACGCCCATTAGCTTAGTGTAGTTCAGTTTGTAGATAATTGACTATTTTAGTCGGGTTTATTTAGTCAAAATCAACGGTGAAACTATTGCGTGAATCACGTATAATCCGCCTCCAAAATTGATCTTGACTGTTCTCAACCTTTTTCTTAACTTAGAATTGATAATTTATGACTGATTTTGCCATTGGCCAACGCTGGCTAAGTGAAAATGAAACGGAATTAGGGCTTGGTATCGTCGAGCGAGTGGATCACCGTTTAGTCGGTGTCTTCTTTCCTGCGACCGAAGAACAAAGAAATTATGCCATATCGAGTGCGCCACTTGCCCGAGTGCGCTTTCAAAAGGGTCAATCAATTGAAACTTCCCATGGAGAGCAATTTACCATTCAAAGTGTTGAAAACTTAAATGGCACTTTGGTTTACATGGTAACCGACCCTCAAAATTCAGATAAATTACTTCCGCTCCCAGAAACACAACTTAGTCATAAGCTAGAGCTAGATCAAGCCAGCGATCGTTTATTTTCAGGTCAAGTTGATTCATTAAAATGGTTTCAACTACGTTATTCAGCCATGCAAGCAAAAAGTAAGTTAGAACGATCGCCTGTATTAGGATTACAAGGTCCACGAGTGGATCTGATCCCCCATCAGCTTTATATCGCATCCGAAGTAGGCGCTCGCTTTGCACCTCGTGTTTTATTGTCCGATGAAGTGGGGCTAGGTAAAACTATTGAAGCCGGTATGATTTTGCACCAACAATTATTGAGTCATCGTGCTCAGCGCGTGCTTATTATTGTGCCACAAAGTTTAATTCATCAATGGTTTGTGGAAATGTACCGACGTTTTAATTTGCACTTTCATATTTTTGATGACTCTCGAATTGATGCTTTAAAATCCTCTTTAGTTGATGAGTTTGCTGAAAATGTAAATGCCGAGTCGGAATTATTAGAAACCGAAATAGTTGAAGAAAATATCTATCTAAGTGAACAGTTAGTGCTGTGCTCAACGGAAACCATGGCTAGTTGTGATATTGATGAAATATCACAAGGTGAATGGGATCTATTAATCATTGATGAAGCCCATCACCTACAATGGTCTAATGAAAAAGCTAGTATTGAATATATCAACGCTGAAAAAATAGCATTGCAAACACCTGGTTTATTACTATTATCCGCTACGCCAGAGCAACTGGGAATTGAAAGTCACTTTGCAAGACTAAGACTTCTCGATCCTAATCGGTTTTATGACTTAGAAGCGTTTAAGAAAGAACAAGAAGATTATGAAGATACCGCAGAACAAATAGAAGAGTTGACTGCTTTTGAAACAGAAGAATCGAAGACTGATACAGAAAAACAAATAAAAGATTTACTGGACCAAAATGGAACAGGTCGCGTTGTTTTTAGAAATACACGAAATAATGTCAGCGGTTTTCCTAAACGAGAAATCACTTCCTACGCTTTAGATTCAAATGAAACCTACAATGAATTGCTGAAAAATAATAGCCTAGAAAATTTGAGTGGTTTCGATGAATTAGCGCAAGCGATCCATCCTGAAACGCGATTTGAAGACGATCAATGGTGTCCACACGATCCGAGAGTAGCTTGGTTAAAAAAATATTTAAAAGAGCATCGTAATGATAAAGTCGTGATCATTTGTGCTAGTAAGGAAACCGCTATTAACCTTGATTTGTATTGTCGTTTTAAACTCGGCATCAACTGTTGTACATTCCATGAGGATATGGATTTAATTAGTCGAGACAGAGCAGCAGCTCACTTTGCCGATTTTGAAGATGGCGCACGAGCCATTATTTGTAGCGAAATTGGTAGTGAGGGACGTAATTTTCAATTTAGTCATCAATTGGTACTTCTAGATTTGCCACTTAATCCTGATCTGTTAGAGCAAAGAATAGGTAGACTCGATCGCATTGGTCAAAAAAACACGATTCAGATCCATGTGCCATTTATTAAGAACTCCGCTCAAGAAATTCTTTTTAATTGGTATCAACAAGGCATGAATGCCTTTAGAAGAACAAACCCTGCGGGCACACAAATATTTTTACAAACGGGTGAAGAATTAAAGCAAAAATTAAAATTATTTTCTATTGCCAATCTAGACATAGAATCAAATGAATTTGCTGATTTGTATTTTCCTTTAATTGAAAAAACTCAAACCATTCATCAAGAATTATGCAGTCATTTAGAAAAGGGCAAAGATAAATTATTAGCAATGACCTCATTCAATCAAGAAAAAGCGGATGAGCTGGTTAAAAATCTTGAAAAAATGGATGAAATATCACCGCAAGAATTTATGCAACAAACTTGGCATCGATTTGGTGTGGATTTTGAAGATCATTCAGAAAAAGCGATAGTCATTCGCCCTGGCGATCATCAATTTGTTGCAAATTTTCCAAGCTTGCCGGAAGAAGGCTTAACCGCAACCTTTGATAGAACAACAGCCTTGAGCCGTGATGACATGCACTTTTTGACTTGGGAGCATCCGATGGTAATCGGTGCCATTGATCTTATTTTGAACGAAAATAAAGGTAACGCTAGCGTCTGTATTTTAAAAAATAAAGGCATTAAAGCAGGCACTATTTTAATCGAAAGTTTATTTAAACTAGAAAGTATTGCGCCGAAATATCTACAAGCTCAACGCTTTTTACCTTTTACTTGTATACGCTTATTAATGAACGACAAAGGCGCTAATTTAGCCAACAATGTCAGTCACGATCAACTCAGCAGTCAGTGCAAAAAACTAGACAAAGTGAATGCTCGACTAGTGTTGAAAAGTGAAGAAAAAACAGTCAAAGCCATCTTAAATAAAGCCAAACTTTTAGCTGAAAAATCAGGTAACGAAATCATACTAAAAACACTTGAATCAATGAAACAGGAGCAAACCGATGAGGTTTCAAGGTTAGAAAGTCTGAAAAAAATCAATCCCAATGTTCGCCCCGAAGAGATCACTTATCTTAACCGCCAAACTGAACTGTTAGAGAAATATATTGGTGAGACGGAAGTGAAATTGGAATCGGTTAGAGTGATTGTGGCGGTTTAGGTTTCTGTTTACGACACTATCAACACCAACTACAACTATCATCCTTTGATGTATTCAAAAGTTCGGCGACATTCGCTTTCATAATATTGTAGCTAACGTTACCGAATAATTTCTGCCGATTTTCGTTAAGAATATAAGTCGGGCTTCCGCTTAGTTTATAAGTTTCCTTCATCGCCATTTCAGAGCAAAAAAGAGCCATAGCTTGACCATCGGTTAAATAATTAAGTATATTCTCTTTCTTGATCGAAAACTGATTAGCTATATCATAGAGCACATCTCTATCGCTAATATCTCTCCCATCCCTAAAGAATGCTAATCGCATTGCCCATTCAACTTCTTTTACCAAAAAGTAGGAATCTTTTACATCAACTTGATTTTTGTTGTTATCCGCTTCGTAACATTGAATTGCTTTTAAAAATAAATGGCTTGTACCAGATGTTTTTGGCTGGCAAGTTTTCCAAATATTAGGTGATACTTCCAAATGAGGAAACTGTTTACAAACATCTTGTACATGTTCACCAAAACCAACATACCCGCCTTTATTTTTCCAGCCTTCTGCAATTCTAGTTTGTGTGTCACCAAATAGAGTGACATGGTAGGGCGTAATTTCAATATCCGCTTTAAATGTATCCTTGAGCTTGTTTAACCTTTCTTGAGCAACGTAAGCCCATACACATAGCAGGTCTGAGAAATAGGAAACGTGTACCGGTGATTTTGTCATAATAATTATTCCAAGTATTAGGATGGCAGAAGTCTGTCATAGTTGAAAAGGTATCGGTTGATCTAAAGCAATATTCTCCACACTTATTTGAGCTTTATAGGCTAAGATTTTAACACCTTTCTCTATCGCTTGTTCGATTAGACTAGCGTAGTCTGGATCGATATCTTTAGCAATTTCAACAATATTGATTCCTGAGTGTTGAACCATAAAAAATAGAATCGCTTTATCACCTTTATCAACACAATCCATTAGCTCTCGAACGTGCTTTTGCCCTCTCGTAGTCACCGCATCAGGAAATTGACCGAGCCCTTGATTATCATCATCCAGAAAATCGAGCAACGTCACACTTTTCACTTCTACATAAGTCTTAGTATCATCAATATGTTGAACTAGAATATCTATTCGGCTATTTTCTTGACCATATTTAACTTCAGGATGAATTGATTCAATATTGGATATTTCACTTATTTTATTTTGCTGTAAGCCTTCAATCACCAGCTTATTTGCTAAAGCCGAGTTAATTCCAATTAAGTCGCCCTTTTCATTTTCAGTTAACACCCAAGTGTAAGGATACTTACGTTTGAGATTATCACTTTTTTGCAACCAAACATTCCAGCCCGCCTGCCAGCAATTTTTCATCGATCCAGTATTAGGGCAATGCACCGTAAACTCACCCAATTCAGGATGCACAACATCGGCTAAAAAGCGTTTGTATCGCTTAATTAGTTTTGCTTGGATTAGCGGTGGATTAAATATCAATAGTTTATCTCAAGTTAAAATCATCGTTTTAATAATACAGTAAATATGCCTTTTATCGCCTATGTTTTCTACAATTTAATTACTGATTTATCCAAATCAATTTGCTAATTTCAAATATATAAATTTAGTCTTAATATTTTGCATTTCATCTAATGCTTATGCGAATATACTTGATGTAGCGGAAAAACAAATTAGAATGTTAATCAGCCCTTATAATCTCAAGTTATCGATTTGTTTGAATGAAGGTGCAAGATTTAATTGCAAAAATTAAGGCGCTAATTTATTGTGAATGACCCGTTACAGACAGAGATAGCGATTCTGAACTGTAGGTTTTGAAATTAAGGGAACAAAATAATCAGAGGCGTTCAATAATATGAATAAAAATATCCCAATAAGCATAATGATCTGGGCATTTCTTATGGGATCACTGCCTTTAGTTTTTGTTGGTATAGCCTATTTAAATCCAGATTTTTATGGAGAACATTGGAGTTCCCAAGATTTCACCAGATTGGGTGATGTATACGGCAACTATGTTGCACGCAATGCAGCGTCAGCATTAATCATGTTTTTTGCCCTGTGGCAAAGGTCGGCTGAAATGCTGATTGTTGCATTTCTAATGCGTATATTCTCAGATCTGTTCGACGTTATCCACAATACAATAGCCGGTACAATTGAGATTTACTATATTTTGGACGCATCTTTTCTAACCACAGGATGCGTTATTTGTATTTATTTTCTCTGGGGAATGCAGGCATCAAAAAAAATTAATTACCCTTAAGTCAACGGAGATTTAATAATGACTAAGTCTAAAAACTATTAATTTCAAAAATTAAATGGTTATTTGATTCTAAATAGAATTGTATAGAATACCGGAATGACACCTAGAGTAAAAATAGTAGAAAAAAGTAAACCGCCCATGATCGCTAGTGCCATTGGCTCCCACATTTCACCGCCTCCTAAATACAGTGGCACTAAGCCCATGATTGTAGTTGCTGTTGTTAAAACAATTGGCCTCAATCGTTTTTGACAAGCTTGTATAATCGCCTCAATTGGCGTTTGATTATTATCTTCAAGTTCTATTTTTATTCTTTCTAACAAAACGATGGCATTGTTGATGACGATACCCGCTAAAGAAATAATTCCTAATAGGGTCATAAATCCAAAAAAGGATTGTCCAACTAACAATCCAAAAACAACGCCAATCATGCCAAGTGGTATGGTTGCAAGAACAATAATTGATTTACGTATCGAATTGAATTGACCCACTAAAAGTAAGATGATGATGAATACCGCAATCGGTAATTTGTCGGCGATAGATTGATTGGCTTTTTGTGATGATTCCGCTTCACCGCCAAACTCATAGAAATAACCAATCGGCCAATTTTGTTGTTCTTTAATTAACCAAATATCTAACGCCTCAAAGATTTCATTAGCGCTAGTGCCTGGTGCCAACTGAGAGCCTATGGTAATGGTTTTAACTCTATCCCGCCGGATTACTAGCGCAGGTTCCCAGACTACTTTAATATCAGCCACCTGCTTTAGAGGAACCGACGCACCGCTAGCTTGTGAGTAAACAGAAAGTGATTCTAATTTTGAAATATCTTTACGATCTTTTTCTACCGTCCTCATGATAATCGGTATTACGGTATCACCATCACGATATTGAGTGAGCTCTAAACCAGTTAAACCAGTTCTTAGTGATATTGCGATGTCTTTACTTGAAACGCCCGCCCGTCTTGCGCGCGTTTGATTAATTTCAATCAGCAACTTCTTAATCGGTAGTCCCCAGTTATCGCTAATCGATTTTAATCCCTGAATTGAATTCATTTTCTCAACAATTTTTTTCTTAATTTCAAACAACTCATCGGTATCAGAGCCACTTAATCTAACTTCAATAGGATTGGGGATTGGTTTTCCATTTTCTATTTTTTTTAATTTCACCAACAAGTCAGGAAAATTATTGAATGTGAAATTATCAATCTGTTTCATTGTTTCATCAATGATAATGAGACTAGTCACATTAACCACCATTAATGCATAATTTGGACTTTTTGGTTTGGGATTGTGTGTCAGTAAAAATTTCGGCCCTCCACTGCCGATATAAGTAACCCAATTGGTGATACCTTGTTCATCTTGTTCATATTGTTCATCTTTTTTATTCTGGACTAAATGTTCTTGAAAATAAGCTTCAATTTTTCCAACCATTTCCTTAGTCGATTCAATCGTGGAGCCAATTGGGAGTTCTAGTTCAACTTTAAAGTAAGTTCGATCAGAGGGTGGAAAAAACAGCTTAGGTACCAACTGCAACCCAGCCATTGAAATAACAAAAACGACCAAAGTGGCCATTAATGTTTGCCATCGTTTTTTAATCAACCAAGCTAGTATTCGACGATATTTCTGAAAAAAAGGAGTTTCAAAATTTTGTTTCGGTTGTTTGGATTTTAAGAAGTAAACACATAACAGCGGTATCATCGTCATTGACAAAATCCAAGAGCATAATAACGTGATCGTCACCACTTTAAAAAGTGAAGCGGTATATTCACCCGTCGCGGACTCAGCCAAAAATATAGGTAAAAAAGCGGCCGAAGTAGTTAGTGATGAAACTAACAAAGGTATCTTTAATTCGTTTGCAGAGTCAATAGCTGCATCGATGGATCGTTTACCTTGAGTCATTTGTACCATGATACTTTCTGACATCACAATACCATTATCAACCAACATACCCAGCGATATTATAAGCGCAGCTAAAGAAATCTGATCGATGCCAATCTCAACCCATGACATTATTAAAATACCAAATACCATACTTAATGGAATCAGTACCGCAACAATAATACCTGTCCTCATTCCCAAACTAAATAACATTACTAAGGTAACAATCACAATAGCTTGAATTAGATTTGACACAAAATCATTAACTTTTTCTTCAACTTCTTTTGGCATAAAGGAAATGTAATCAAACTCTACACCGATTGGATAAATACCCGACAAACGAGCAACGATCTTTTTAACCTGTTTTCCTAAAACTAAATTATTACCCCCTTCTCGCATAGAAATAGCTATTACTAAACCTTCGGTTCCTGAAATACTCAATTTAGATTCAAACGGATCAATATATCCTCGTGATATTTTCGCAATTTCTTGCAAATATAAAACATGGTCACTACCAGGTATTTGTACAATGGTTTTTTCGATATCTTCAATGGATTCAAAATTACCCGTTGGCTCTAATGATATTCGTTGATTAGATAAGTTTATACTGCCCCCAGGAATGACGATATTTCGATCAGCCAGTTGTGAGCTAAGTTGCGACGGCGATAACTGAAGTTCAGATAGTCGCGCATTGTTATATTCGATAAAAACTCGCTCTTCCTGCACTCCAAAAATATCCACTTTACCGACTTCGGACAACCTCAAAAATTCATCCTTTACGGAATCAGATATATCTTTTAACTCCTTATAGCTAAATCCTTCTGCGGTCAATCCTAAAACAATGCCATAAACGTCGCCAAACTCGTCATTGACTATAGGCGTTTGTGCTTCAGAAGGTAGATCGTCTTGAGCAGATTGAACTTTGCGACGGAGCTTATCCCATATTGGTCGCATATTTTTATAACTTTCTTTTATATTGACACTAATAATTGATATACCTGTTCTTGATTCGCTTTTTACAAAATCTAGTTCAGGTAATTCTTTAATCACTTTTTCTAATTTGTCGCTCACCAAAGATTCAACTCGAGAAGGGCTAGCGCCGGGAAAGTGGGTGATTACTTGTGCGGTACGAATAATAAAACCAGGGTCGTAGTCTTTTGGCATTTGTTGGTATGCACTGACGCCAGCGAGTACGATAAAAAATAAAATGATAAATGAAGTACGATTATTGCTGATCGCTAATCTAGTAATGTTCATACTATTAGTCTCTGAATTTCAAACATTAAGGATTTGCAGTGAATTTAACAAACATACCATCGGCTATTTTACTGACTCCAGCAGTGACTAAATATTGACCGCTATAAACGCCTGAAAAAACCTCTATGCCATTCGATGTGATTTCCCCGATGGTCACTAATTTTTTGACTATTTTTCCTTTTCCTACTTCAACAGTCTCAACAATATAAACATAATTTCCGGAGGAATCTTTTAAAACGCTATGACTTGGTAAATAGAAGCGAGTCATTTTGTCTTTACTAGTCATTCGTTGCGTGCCACGCATAACCGCCGTCATACCAGGAAGAATTGTATGATTTTTTGGTGATGCCATACTAAAAGTGACTTCGTATGTTTTGGTTATTTCGTCCGCTTGAAGTGAGACTTCTTTAAATACCGCGGGAAACTCTTGATTAGGAATATCATCAAAAATGGCCACTATCGGACGGTTAGCATCGCCTCTTGGAATTTGAATGATCACACTTTCAGGTACATTTATTTTTAAATGTATGACGTCAATATTATTTAAGGCAAAAATGGGTTGCTTTGCGTTAATCTCTTGGAAATTTTCAGAATATTTTCGCGCGATCACTCCATCAAAAGATGCATACAAATTGGTATATTCCAAATTGTTTTTTGCGCCTTTTAGTTTTGTGTTTGCACTCGTATACTGCGCTTTCAGGGTATCTATGTCCGCTTTAGAAATAACATTTTTATCTATAAGAGTCATTCCCCTGTCATAATCGGCCTTAGCTTTATCAAAAGTAGATTGTGCTTCCGCTAGTTTTAACTTGATATCGGTATCATTCAATTTTGCTAGGATTTGATGTTTTTTAACTTCATCACCTTGTTTTACGTAAACATGAATCAATTCACCTGATACTTTGAAAGATAGATCGGCTTTTTGAGATGCATCAACCACTGCAGCATACTGCATTACTTTTCCACTGTTGGGATGTTGTATTACGATGGTTCTTACCGGGCGTAATATTTCAGCGACCACTGACTTTTCTTCTTGGCAAGCACATAAAAACAGAATGCTTATTAATAAACTACTTCTAATTAATCTACTCATGCTTTGTCTCTTATTCAATTTCTTTATTTAATTGAGCGGGGTTACCGGTATATAGACGATTACTTTTAAGCAATCCCGTTACGATACTGCCGGCGCCAACAACGACATTATCCTCTATAATCGCTCCAGGAAGAATTATTACTCCCGCACCAATCCAAACTTTGTTACCAATTTTTATACTTTGGACATAAGCCTTTTTGTGTAATCTAGCACTTGCTTGGATTTCATGATTTACGGTAATGAATTGTACATTAGGACCAATTAAAACATCATCGCCAATGATTACATCCCCACCATCAAGAATAGTGCAATTAATATTAAGGTACACACCTTCACCAAAAGAAATTTTATTTCCATAATCACAATGGAAGCCATATTCAATACGAACATCGTTACCACATTTATTGAATAACGTCTTAAGCTTCTTAAAGTGACCTTTGCTGGGTGAGCGGGTATAAGCTCGACATCTATCGTGAACTAAATCCCGCCTAGCTCTATTCTCCGAAGAATTGCTATCAAATAATAGGCCTTTCATACAGACATTCCTTTCATTCTAATTCTACTGGTTATAGCGATATCGGCATGTTTATATACGCGAGAACCGTCATAGCAATTAAACAAATCACCCCAATCATAAATAAGCCAAACCTAGCGGGAACAAAATTAGAGCTTACGTGAACAAAAGCGTGCATTAATCGAGTGATAGAATAAACCCATGCCAAAACATAGACAGCCATTGAGACAGTATCTGTTAGATAAAACATGATACACACAACATAAAAAAGAATCGGCGTTTGAAATTGATTAGTTATATTATTTGATACTTTAACAACGCCTTCAGGCCAAGCACTATTATCTAATGCTGTTTTTTCTCTATCTACTCCACCGGCTTTAATCGCAGAAGTTTTTCTCATACCTAAAAGTATAAATATAAAAAGAGTCAATGAAATTTGAATTAACATAGGTAGTAAAATGGCAGAGTTTTGCATTTGTCTTTCCTTATTGTTGTTATAGAGTAGGTTTGTTTAACCTAAGATAATTAATAAATTATAATAACAGAGTTTATTAGAAAGATTGACCTAGAAAGAAGTCTAACAATCAGACAAAAAAAAGCCCCATCCGATTAGGATGGGGCTTTTAAGAATAAGAGCCTGGCAATGACCTACTTTACTCCGGGCTTCCTGCCCTACGCCCCTTCGGGGTCAACGTCGTTCCTCTGTTGCTCAAATTCGTTCCCGACGAATTTGTCACATGGGGGGTCGTTGCACTCCCATCCGACAAGCTCAAGCAAATAATTACCAAAACCATTATTCAAAAAAAAGCCCTACCGTAAAAACGGTAGGGCTTTTTTGTTTGAATAAGAGCCTGGCAATGACCTACTTTCGCATGGGGAAACC
>NVTT01000021.1 GCA_002401655.1 Gammaproteobacteria bacterium
CCAACCACATCAATTAAGTAAGCCGGACCCATTGGCCAACCAAACTTAGTCATGACTTTATCGATTTGTCGAAAATCTGCACCTTCGCCCATCATTAAACTAAAACCTCTAAAGTAAGGGAATAAAACACGATTCACGTAAAAACCCGGACAATCTTTCACCACGACGGCTGATTTGCCCATGGCACTAGCGTAGGCAACGGTTGAAGCAATAGTTTCATCAGACGACTTTGCGCCTCGAATAATTTCGACCAACGGCATTTTGTGAACCGGATTAAAGAAATGCATTCCACAGAAATTTTCTGGACGCTTTAAATTAGTCGCTAATAAATCAATTGAAATGGTTGAAGTGTTCGATGTCAAAATCGCATCATCGGCTATATGGCCTTCTATCTCCTGTAAAACAATATCTTTTACTTTTGCATTTTCTACTACCGCTTCGACTACTAGGTCAACATTTTTGATGGCCGAGTAATCTAATGTTGGAGTAATCGTAGCCACAATTTTCGCCATTTTATCGGCTTTTAATTTCCCAATTTTAACGCCTTTACTAAGAATTTTAATCGCTTCGTTCATGCCTAAATCAAGCGCAGGTTGGTTGATATCTTTCATCACAACCGGAATTCCTTTGCTAGCAGACTGATAAGCTATTCCGCCGCCCATAATCCCCGCACCAATAACCGCCGCTTGTTTAACTTGCTTAGTGGCTGTTTTCGTAGCAATTTTTGCCTTGCCTTTAATCAACTGATCGCTCAAAAAGATTTGTACCATCGCTCTTGCTTGAGAGGTTTGGCAAACTTTAACGAATCCTTCGTGTTCTACTTTTAATGCATCATCTCTCGACATACGAGCCGCTTTTTCGATGACGTTTATAGCCTCCATTGGCGCTGGGTAATGAGGCATTGCTTTTGCACCTACAACGCCTTTAGCCACATTAAACGCCATTAAACTTTCTAATTTGTTCAATTTTAATGGTGCTTGTTTGACTGCTCGACGGTTTTTCCAGTCTAACTTTCCATCAGCCGCATCACTCACCATTTGAATGGCGGTATCTTTTAATAATTCCGGTGCAACAACTGAATCAATAGCGCCTACTTTTAACGCATTTTCAGGTTTTTGCGGTTTTGCCGTAGCAATCCATTCAATCGCATTATCTGCTCCAATTAATCTTGGCAAACGAGTAGTCCCACCAAAACCTGGAATAATGCCTAATTGAGTTTCAGGTAGTCCGACTCTGGCAGCCGGAGAGGCAATTCTGAAATCACAGGATAGCGCCATTTCCATACCGCCGCCGAGGGCAAATCCACCAATAGCACACGCCGTGGGGAAAGGTAAATCTTCAAAACTGCTAAAAATAGCATTCGCTTCCACACACCAAGCAATCATTTGCTCTTCTGTTTCGTCAAACATAGCCAAAAATTCATTGATATCAGCACCAACAATGAACACGCCTTTTGCACTGGTAACAATCGCACCGCGTATACCATCGGTTGAGGATAGTTTTTCGATTACTTGTTTTAATTCTTCTAAAGTCGCTTTATCAAACTTATTAACTGAACCACTTTGACTATCGAATATTACTTCCGCTATGCCGTTATCAAGCATTTCACAGCGAAGAGATTGACCTTCATATATCATTCGTTTGCTCCGTTTGTTGCATTGTTTTCAATCAAGTGGGTAGAGTTTAGTCTTTAAAAATAGAAAAGGTTACCTACTTTCACTGGATTGCTGGGAATTAGACTATTTTGGTGACCCGATTATAACTAGATAAACTGACAATTCAAACAGTTGTTTGAATGAAGTTGAACGATCGTTCGCTTTCCATCACGAATCAACATTGTTTTTACCCTAAAAGACTATGTATTCGGTATACTGCTAGGATTCAGTCTTAAGTTTATAATTGAAACGGAGAACTCCAATGAAAACAGATGTTGAACAACTCTCTACCTATAAAAGCGTTCATTTAAATAGTAACAACGTCAAAACTCACTTTATTGGTGTGCCAATGATTGTTTGGGCTTTAATGGTGCTTTTGAGTTTGGTTCAATTACCAGTGAGCATACCTAATCTAGACACTCCTCTAAACCTAGCGGTGGTCGCTTTTACCGGCGTTCTTATTTACTATTTTATGTTAAACATCAGCTTGGCTATCGGACAAATCGTTTTTATAGTCCCAGCACTTTATAGCGCGCATTTAGTTTCATTAACCACTGACGCTCTGTGGATAGCACTTGGCGTTTTTGTTATCGGTTGGATAATCCAATTTATTGGGCATCACTTTGAGAAAGCTAAACCCGCATTTGTTGACGATCTTAATCAATTGTTAATTGGCCCTTTTTTTATTATGGCAGAAACATTTTTTATGTTTGGCGCTTTAAAAAAATTAGACGATGAGATTACACCGCTAGCAATTGAAAAGAGACGTGCTTTTGAGGCGAAAAAATAACATGACGCAAAACATTTCGGAACTTTATTCTCAGCATATTGATGATCTTTTATTGAGACACAGAAAGATTATGTCTGAGCATAATGTTGATACTCTATTAATACCATCTGGCGTTCCTTTATCGATTTATTTAGATGATATGAATTATCCGTTTAAATCGAGTTTTTTATTTCGGACTTATTTACCTTTAACTGAAGTAGCTGATAGTTATTTAGTCATTCCCAAAACAGGCATGCCGACGTTAATTTATTATCAGCCGATTGATTTTTGGCATACTCCGCCAAGTGATCCAAACGATTTTTGGTCTCCTCATTTTGATATAAAAATCATTACTCAGTTTGAACAAGCTTTGGAATTCTTCCCTGACAATAAAGACTCTACATTATTACTGGGTGAACATACTCAATTAACTAAAAAGCTAAATGTAATTACAGAGAATAATAATTCCCTAATCAACAAAATTTATTGGCAACGCGCCTACAAAAGCGATTATGAAATAGAATGTCTGAAACAAGCCAACCGTAATGCTACTTTTGCTCACAAAGTTGCAGAAGAACAATTTAGATTAGGAAAAAGTGAACTACAAATACACCTCGCTTATCTGGAAGCCTCAGGCGTTTTAGAGCATCAATTGCCCTACGGTAACATTGTTGCATTAAACGAACATGCTTCAATTCTTCATTACATGGAGTGCAGTGCAAATAATGTTGAGCAACATCAATCATTTTTAATCGATGCCGGTGTTAGCTTTAATGGATATCACTCGGACATTACTCGTACTTATTCTTATAAAAATGATGAATTTGCTGACTTGGTAGTAGCGATGAATGAAATGCAGTTAAGTTGTATCGATTCTATTAAAAATGGCCAAGATTATTGTGATTTACATATTGATGCCCACTGTAAAATTGCTGAAATAATTAACCAATTTGGTTTTGTTGATATGTCTGCGAGTGCAATGGTGGAGTCAGGCATCAGTGGTGCATTTTTCCCGCATGGTTTAGGTCATTTAATTGGTTTGCAAGTACATGATGTTGGCGGTCAATTTGCCGATGAAACGGGAAAGCCAAATCCTCCGCCCAGTGAGCACCCTTTCTTAAGAAGCACTCGAAAAATGGAAACTTCCATGGCGTTTACGATAGAGCCAGGACTTTATTTTATAGAATCTTTATTAAAACAATATCGAAACTCAGGAGAAAATAGCCAGCATTCTTCATTATTCAATTGGGATAAAATTGAATCCTTTATGCCTTATGGCGGAATTAGAATTGAAGACGATATTATTATTGAGGAAAATGGCATATTAAACTTAACTAGAGATGCCTTTGCAGAGTTATAACGTCCCCTCTTCAGCCATTGAAGTAGAAGAGATTTTAAAGGGTAGCCAATTCATTACTCGCGTTCAAAATGTTTCTACTAGCAAGGATGCTAAAGCGTTTATTAAAGCTTTAAAAACTTCATTTCCAGAAGCAAGTCATCACTGCTGGGCTTATATAGTCGGTAATCCTAACTCTACTACATTGATTGGTTGCAGTGATGACGGCGAGCCATCTGGCACCGCAGGAAAACCGATGCTTCACGTGTTAAAGCATGCAATGATTGGCGATATCGTTATTGTTATTACTCGTTATTTCGGTGGTACTAAACTGGGAACGGGCGGACTGGCGAGAGCATACGGAGGCGGTGTTAAACGGGCGTTAGAAAAACTAACAACTGAAGAAAAAATCCATTATACAAAATTAGCATTTTACCTTGATTACTCTCAACAAAAAGATTTTGAACATCTATTAGAAACCTACCAATCAGATAATCTTGTCGTCAATTATTCGAGTAAATTAGAAGTATCTATCGAACTAGCCAACTCTGAAACTGCAGAATTTAAACAAGCACTTATCAATCTTTGTAAAGGAGATGTTGAGTGGATCAAAAAGATTAATAATATTAACTAAAAACTCAGTGCAAATTATGGAACACTATTTACTAGTAAAAAATATTCACATCGCTACGGCAGTTTTATCACTTGTTGGTTTTTGCATACGTGGTTGGTGGATGTTTAATGAAAATGAGTTATTGCAAAATAAGTTTGTGAAAATATTTCCCCATATCAATGATACAATTTTATTAAGCTGTGCCATTTATCTATCAATAATAAGTACACTTTATCCTTTTATGGTTGGATGGTTAGGGGCCAAAGTTTTACTATTAATAGGCTATATTCTTGCTGGAACTATTGCTTTAAAACGTGGAAAAACAAGGCAAGTGAGAGCGATTTCGTTTATTCTAGCAATTTTCTGTGTCGGCACTATATTTTTATTAGCTATATTCAAGCCCTAAAATAAAATGTTATTTTTCGAATAAATCTAAAAGTATATAGAATCCATGATAAGCAACCTCCAAGAAGTAAAGTCAAAAACACGAAAATGTCTATCAAATTATTTTTGCTAATGACTTCCGAATTCAAACTATCAATACGAAGTAAAAGTATAGATTGTTCATGCAAACAAAGAGCCGAAACGTATACTGGATCAACCGAGTGAGAGTATATAGAAAAATAGTACTTATACCCTGACTCTAGTTTGATAAAAATATCACTTGGTGATTTCAATTCAACTAAGAAAGACATAACCAAAACAACTAGGGAAATCATTAAACCTAGCTGAACCCACTCTAATAGTTTTAAATTTTTCATATTGATTTAAGCACTAGAGGCTATATTTTGTGCTGTCTTAACTTCGCCAGCGATCAAGCTGAGCATCCTTCTCTTCCCACATTCCATTCACCCATTTTTGAACCTTTCGTCTATTTTCACTGCTTTCAATATAACTACCTTGAACTTCTTCTGGTATGACAATTAACTTAGCTTTAACGTGAATATAATTTAGCTCACCCGTCATAAAATCCCAAAAACTGGGCGAGGGATGTCTTGGATAGTCAATAGTGATATCTAATACCTGCTTGATTTCATTTCCCATTAAGGTCAAAACGTATCCCACGCCACCCGCTTTTGGCTTCAATAAATTGGTGAACTTTGAAGACTGATTATCATGTTTTTCAGACGTAAATCGAGTGCCTTCAGGAAAGTTCATAATAGAAATAGGAATAGTTTTAAATTTCTCACAGGCTTTACGAGTGGTTTCAAAATCTTGACCTTTCTTGTGGGGGTTTTTCTTAATGTAAGATTTTGAAAAACGCTTCATAAAGGGAAAGTCTAATGCCCACCAAGCTAATCCTAGAACAGGCACCCAAAGTAATTGCTGTTTTAAGAAGAATTTTAGAAAAGGTACCTTTCCATTAAGCACTTTTTGTAAAACTAAGATATCAACCCAACTTTGATGGTTTGACATCACTAAATACCATTCTTTTGTTGAAAGGTTTTCGGGTAATTCGATTTGCCAGTCAATTGGGCTAGCCAATTTTAATGTTAATGAGTTAATCGAAATCCAATTGCTTGCACTAGCATTTAACAACTTATCGCAAATTCGTTTCACCATAGATAAAGGCAAAAAGAATTTAAAGATAGCGAAAGCAAAAATGGGAATCACCCAAAATAGCGTATTAATAACGTGGAGAAAAAAGGATATAGATCCAACCAGTATTTTCGGCAAAAATTTAGATAACATATTGATACGGAGCCATAAAGGTATTAGACATATTGATACGAGACTTGCAGTTGCGGGACAAAAAAGTGATTATACGCCTTTAAACGTTTAAATTTAACCTAATCACAGTAAATAAAAAGGTAAACACCTATGTTAAATCCAAAAATCATTGAAGATCTTGCGGAAAAGTTTACACAAAGTATTCCTCCAGGTGCWAAAGCWTTCCAAAAGGATATYGAATCCAATTTTAAACAGGCTATGCAGTCTGTTATTAGTCGCTTAGATTTAGTCACTAGAGAAGAATTTGATGTTCAAACAAAGGTCTTGGCTAGAACTAGAGAGAAGATTGAGCAGTTAGAAAAAACGTTAGAGGCAATGGCAAACAAACAGGAATTAAACTAAGTCCTAACCGATGACAGGCTGGTTTTTAACTGACTTGTTCTTAACTGACTAGGATTTAACTTTTCATCGGTTTGTAAGAAGTCTAAAAACTGATCAACTGCCATTGGCTTGGCAAAAAGATAGCCCTGGATATAATCGCAACCCTGTTTTCGTAAAATTTCTGCTTGCTCGGGTTGTTCTACCCCTTCAGCAACTACCTTGATTGATAACTTGTGTGATAGCTCAATCATCGAACTAACTATCGCACTGTCGCGACTTTCAACGGCTAGATTATCTATAAATGCTTTGTCAATTTTTAGAATGTCGGCCGGAAAATCTTTTAAATAGGTGAGTGAGGAATAGCCTTTACCAAARTCGTCTAAAGCAATCGATACGCCCATTTTAGATAATGAATTAAGTACTTCATTATTTCTTTCCACATGCTCAATCATAATATCTTCAGTCAACTCGATTTCAATGCAACTAGCCTTCACTCCGCTATCTCGAATCGCATACTCAACATTTTTAGCTAAATCACCTAACTTAAAGTGGGAGCCTGAAATGTTAATGGAAAATTTAATCTCATCAGCCGAATCATTATCAATTGTTGTTCTATCTGAATTTCGCCTATCAAAATCTGGACTATTGACCATTTTGGCGATATTGCAGACCTGTCGCAAGACCCACTGCTCTACGCCAATCATCATTCCCATTTCTTCAAGTAGTGGAATAAATTTATCTGGCGCGATGATGCCTAAAGTTTGATGTCTCCATCTTAATAAGGCTTCAGCACCTGCTATTCTATTTGTTTTTACATCAATCTGAGGTTGATAGAATAATTCAAATTCACCCTTTATTAATGCCCTGCGGAGATCTCGTTCTAAAACAAGCTTTAATCGGGACTCTTCACTAAGATCATTGGAGTAAACGTGATAAGTATTTCTACCTAATTCTTTTGCCTTATACATGGCAATATCGGCGCTTTTAATCAGCGTTAAGGGCACAATTCCACATTCAGGAAAGTGGGAAATACCTATACTTGTAGTAACAAACACCTCTTGCCCCTGCAAATTCATCACCGGTAAAAGAGCTTTTTGGATTTTTCCCGCGATTTTCGATAGCTCATCGATATCATTAATGTCATCGAGTAATACAGTGAATTCATCGCCACCAAATCTTGCAACTAGATCAACCGCTCTAACCGCGCTTTTTATACGCAAAGCCACTTCTTTTAAAAGTAAATCACCGATATCATGGCCTAAAGAATCATTGACCATCTTGAATCGATCGAGATCTAGCAACAATAAGCCAAAAGAAGTGCCTTTTCTTTTCGATACACTAATCGACCGAACAAGATGCTCTTGAAACAAGTAACGATTACTTAACCCCGTTAAAGGGTCGTGAGTGGCTAAAAAACTAAGCTTAGCCTCCGTATTTCTTCGAATAAGTACGTGGCGAACACTTCGTTGCAAACTATCTTGAGTTAGACTTTCCATAGAAAGACARTCAGATGCGCCTAATTCCATRGCATGGTTATCAACCGAWAGGCTATTGCCTCGCATAATAAAAATGACTGGGATAGGAATTTGAAGACTATTTATTTTTTCAATAAACGACAAACCGACTTTCCCAGCGCCACTTTGATTGACAATAATTAAATCGAAATAGTGATTGTCAAAAATCTCCATCCTAAAGCTTTCTGCGAACTTTAATTGGTATAGTCCTTTTCCATTACTAGAAAAGTATCTATTGATTTTTATTTTTTGTTCATCATCCTTGTTAAACACTAATACCTGAACCATTTCTTATTTCCAAGGTAATACGCTAACTGCATAAATTCATGCCCCAGTATGTTTGAGGCATATCTAATTAGTATAGGAAATAAAGAGAGTGTTCACTGACAATTTGAGAACTAGTCGATGTTTTGTATTCAAATTGAGAACTAGTCGATAGTTTTAAGTGCTATTTCAGAAAGAGTCGATAAATCATTCTATGAATTAAACGATTGTAAGGTGGGAAAGCTGCTTTTGCTGAGTAAAAACGTCCCCTTTTTAGAATAGGCTTAGAAGCACTAAATGTTAGAAAACCTTCTTTCCCATGATATTTACCCATACCAGACGCGCCAACACCGCCGAAGGGTAGATCTTCTTGGGCAACATGATTAACGCTATCATTTATGCAAACTCCACCGGCGTGCGTTTGTAATAACACGTGATTTTGTGTCTTTTTATCTAGGCTGTATAAATAAAGCGCTAGAGGTCTAGGTTTTGATTGAATAATTGAAATAGCTTCATCGATATTCTTAAAGGTTAAAATAGGTAAAAGCGGACCAAATATCTCATCTTGCATAACTTCCATTGTATCGTTCACGTCTATAATTAATTGCAAAGGCAAACATCTCTCTTGGTTTGTAGGTGGTTCAGCAAGAGAAATAACCGTCGCGCCCTTTTCGTTAGCATCTTCAATCAATAGATTTAATCTTGAAAATTGTCGATCATTAATGACCGAAGAATAATCGCCACAACTCAGATCGGGATAAAGCTGTTGAAAACCTTTTTTAAACGATGCAATTAAATCATCGAGTTTTGATTCTGGACAGAGTACATAATCAGGCGCTACACAAGTTTGCCCAGAATTTAAACATTTACCATATAACAACCGTTCGACGGCAAAATCAGCGGAAACATCCTCAGCGATTAAAGCAGGAGACTTACCACCCAGCTCTAGGGTAACCGGTGTTAGATTTTTTGCGGCCGCCGCCATTACATGTTTGCCTACGCTTGTCGACCCAGTAAAAATTAAGTGATCAAATGGCAATGCAGAAAAAGCTGCCGCAATTTCAGCCTCTCCTTCAACAATAACAACCTCATCTTTTGAAAAAGCATCGTTAATTATTTCACATAAAATGCGATTGCTATAGGGCGTAAACTCACTCGGTTTAATCATGGCTCGATTACCCGCAGCAATAGCGGCAATCAACGGGCCCAAGGTTAAAAATACTGGATAATTCCACGGCGCCATAATGCCTACAACCCCAAGAGGTTGAAACATGATTTGACTACTTGCGGGCTGGAATAATGCTGAAACATGTCGTTTTTCAGGCTTCATCCAATGACGCAAATGCTTTATATGATAACCAATCGACAAGATGGTCGGCATGATATCAGCTAGCTGGGTTTCATCTTCACTTCGATGACCAAAATCAGCCGAAATAGCCTTAATTAGCTTTTCTTTATGTTTCAGCAAAGCTTCTTTTAGAGCTTTTAACTGGGTAATTCTCAACTTTTCGCTTGGAAAAGGTTCTCTCTTAAAAGCATCCTGCTGAAGTTGTAAAAGTTCTTTTAGGTCGTGGGTGCTAGTTGCCATGATGTAGTCTCTCTATTTATCGTCTTTCTGAGAATGATTTGATGTAATCACTCATTAAATCAATGATAAACCGAAATTGATTTTCGCTCACCTAAAAAGTAGGTAAAATAGGTTTTTAATTTATAAAAAGGTTTTCTTTTTTAAATGGATGTCTCTCTTATTTTAGATAGCCTAAATAAAGCCCAGCGTGATGCTGTAACGACTAACGTTTCTGCACTATTAGTTTTAGCTGGTGCCGGCTCAGGCAAAACACGCGTATTAGTCCATCGGATTGCTTGGCTGATTGCAGTTGAGGGTTTAGCGCCTCACGCGATTATGGCGGTTACTTTCACCAATAAAGCCTCTAAAGAAATGAAACACCGTATCGAGTCGTTACTTGGTCGTTCAAGCGGAGATATGTGGATTGGCACTTTTCATGGATTAGCTCACCGCTTGCTACGAGCTCATGCCCGTGATGCTGACTTACCAGATACCTTTCAAATTTTAGACTCAGATGATCAATTGCGTGTTATTAAACGAGTCATGAAAGAAATGACTATTGATGAAAATGAATGGCCAGCTAAGCAAGCCATGTGGTTTATAAATCAACAAAAAGATGAAGGCCGACGTCCCAAAGATATTCGTCATCAAGGCGATCTCTTTACTAGCACCTACACCAACGTTTACTACCAATATCAAAATGCTTGTCAAGTGGGTGGGCTGGTCGATTTTGCAGAACTGCTATTTAAAGCTTATGAATTAATAAGAGACAAGCAACATTTACGTGATCATTATCAAGAGCGATTTCAACATCTGCTAGTAGACGAGTTTCAAGATACCAACGGAATTCAATATGCCTGGATTAAATTATTAACCTCAAAGAGTTGTAAAATTTCCATTGTAGGTGACGATGATCAATCCATATATGGATGGAGAGGTGCGAAAATTGAAAATATTCAAAAATTCGAAAATGAATATGACGATACTAAGATTATTAAACTTGAACAAAATTACCGCTCAACAGGTAATATTTTAAAAGCTGCAAACGCTGTTATTGCCAACAATTTGGAAAGAATGGGTAAAAACCTTTGGACAGATGATAACGAAGGCGAACCTATTTCCGTTTATGCTGCCTTTAATGAGCAAGAGGAGGCGCGCTTTATAGCAAACCAAATCAAAGATTGGGTTGAGCAAGGTAAGTCTTATTCAGAATGCGCCATTTTATATCGATCAAACGCCCAATCTCGTGTGCTAGAAGAATTTTTATTACAAAGACAAATTCCCTATCGTATTTATGGTGGACTAAAATTCTTTGAAAGAGCAGAAGTCAAAACAACACTCGCCTATGTTCGTTTAATGTATAACCGTCAGGATGATGCGGCTTTTGAACGGGTTGTAAACGTTCCGGCCAGAGCTTTGGGACCAAAAAGCATTGCAATCATCAGAGAGAAAGCGAGAGAAAATAACACTACTCTTTGGCAAGCTGCACAAGTTGTCGCTGAAGAAAAACTCTTAACGCCAAAAGCTAGCCAATCGCTTTTTAACTTTTTAAATCTAGTACACCAATGCTTTGAAGATTTTAATGATTTACCTCTTTCGGAACAGATCCAACTGACTATAGAGGCAACGTCGCTTGACCAACTTTATGCGAAAGAAAAGGGCGAAAAGGCTTTGGCTAGAAAGGAAAACTTGGCGGAACTAGCCAACGCAGCCAGAGAATTTGATAGCGATGATTATCCAGATTTACTTCCAATGACGGCATTTTTGGCTCATGCATCGTTAGAAGCTGGTGATAATCAAGCTCAACAGTATGAGGATTGTGTTCAAATGATGACTTTACACTCAGCGAAAGGGCTAGAATTTCCGTTAGTTTTTATGGCTGGCATGGAAGAAAAATTATTCCCGCATATGATGTCGATGGATGAACCAGATAAGTTAGAAGAAGAACGCCGACTGGCTTATGTTGGCATCACCCGAGCCATGAAAAAACTTTATTTAATCCACACCGAAAAAAGAAGATTATACGGCAAAGAAACCTACCCACGAATTTCACGATTTATTAAAGAGATCCCTGACAGTGTTAAACAGGATGTTAGATTAAACTCTCAAATTGAACAGCCTGCTTTTTCACAAATGGGTAGTCAAATTAACGGCGGAGATGACTCCAATCAATTTCGATTGGGGCAAACAGTTGCGCATCCAAAATTTGGCAATGGTGTGATTCTTAACCATGAAGGCGATGGTTCTCAGGCTAGAGTTCAAGTTAATTTCGATTCTGTAGGAGCAAAATGGTTAATGCTGGCATATGCTAGACTTGAAGCTGTTTAACTCCTTACGGTTCATCCTTGGGCATCGACTAACCGCCATCCGTGGCTCCTTTAGTCATTGCTTACACGGAAGTAAGTACTTAGGATTTGTCTGGAACAAAATCCTGACAGCCCATCCCTGGACATCGACCAACCGCCATCCGTGACTCTTTTGGTCATACAGTCCATCCCTGGACATAAAAAAGGCCATAAAGACTAATCTTTATGGCCGTTGGAGGTTAGCTTGGGGAAACCAACTTCCAAACCCGCTATATTCGGAGGGGTGCGGGAGAAACAAGAAACAAACTTTAGCTTTTTCCTCTTTCTAATAATTAAGACGCACCTACATTCAATTAGTTTCT
Source organism: Gammaproteobacteria bacterium (assembly GCA_002401655.1). Classification (GTDB taxonomy): domain Bacteria; phylum Pseudomonadota; class Gammaproteobacteria; order Enterobacterales; family Kangiellaceae. Next base: position 12,439 of record NVTT01000021.1, read on the forward strand.
TCTATCGAAAAAATTAAATGTAATATTTTATGTCTTACTTTGCTGATCCGTATAACTGACTTGCTTCATTATATAAGAGCCAAGATGCCAGTACATATTTGTCACTTGAAATAGGTACACAACCTCTGTGGGTGTAGGTAAAATTCACTGGRGCYAAAACTAGRCTWCCTTTTTTRGGCYTAACTTTTACGTTTTGATAAAAAAATTCCGTTTCTCCRCCTTCYTCTACRTCRTTTAARTAAACCAACCAYAACAAAACGCGATGAAGTGAYTTTTGAGTTTTTTCCGTTGGATGAGGRAARTGCTCCGAATGCCAATGATGATATCCCCCYTTTCCCTTGRTATATTTCTGCATATTAATACTATCTAARCGRAAAATMGTTTTAAYAATATTTTGGATTTGAGGATCTTTAAGTTTCCCTATATCTTCATGAGATAAGGTTCTGGTCAGCTTTGTTTTAGGATCTAATATGCCCGTTGAAACGGCGCCAGTAACCAAAAACGGAAAACGCTTAGCATACTCAACGGTTGCATTTAATACTACCTGAGAAAGGATATTACAATCGTTTTGCCATTCTTGATGATTACTTATAAAACAGTCTAAACTATCTTTTTTCTGTTTATCCACCCCAGCGCCCGTTCTACCATCTTGCTTATGTGGAAACTGTTCAAACTTCTTAATCAGTTGATCACAATATTCTGGAGCAAGTGCATTTTGAAATTCTAGAATAAAATTAGACATTTTTAATACTTACAACGTTTAAATAGCGTGTTTAAGAAAAGTAGATCTTACTACGAATTTGATGTAGTTTAAATCTAACAAATTAACATCGTCAAATTAGTTAGGAAATAAGTTATGCTTGAACTCGTTAAATTCAGATCGTTTTTATTGTTAATATTGGCGCTAACTAGCTGTTCTTCCAATACAACCGATAATAGTACACTTGTACAGTCAGTTACTCAGACCCCAAAAATTAAGGTGTCATCGCCTACAATTAACAACCCTAGCACGACTTCCACTCTTAAAAACAAACTGAAAGCAATCAGTCGTTTGATTGGTCTAAACTGTGATACCTCAAGCCAGTGTAAAATTATTGGCGTTGGCGTTTCGCCCTGTGGTGGATTTTCTAGTTACAGCGTTTATTCAGAAAAAAGCACTGATGTTAATCAGCTTAAAGAAAATGTAAGCCAGTTCAACCAAATAATGAGAGTTAAAAATACAAAAAATAAATTGGTCGGTATTTGCAGGCATATCGAACCGCCTAAAATCCAGTGCCAACAGGGGCACTGTTCAACTTTAAGTAACAATTTATTGCTTTAAAAATTGGTGAGCTAAGGTTTTTCTAACAGCTTCTTTTTATCAGGATTTTTTTGCCTCAATCGCTTCCTTTAATTTGTCGAGCTGAGCTAATTGAATAAAGGTTAGTATCTTTTTGTTTGTAATTTGTGTATTTACCAATCGAACCAAATCCTCCAGTGGCATTTCTTTTATTTTTTCTGTAATTTCTAAATCTCTATATGACTCTTGTAAACTCGCTTGTCTTTTTGCTTCAGCTTCTTTAGCATCAAACTCCGCTTTTTCATTTTGTTTTTTGATTTCTAACTCTGCAAGTTCTATTTCAGCCATTTTTCGCTTTTTATTTTCCATAATAGCCATTCGCTTTTCTTTAATTTTTACCGCTTCCATGGTTTTTATTTTTGCTTTAGCTTTTAATTTATCTAATTCGCCTTGTTTCAAAGCTAGTTCGGTTTGGCGCTTTTCAGCTTCTATATTTTCGTAATTCAGCGCTTGATTTTTGTTAATGCTCTCTTGCAATTCTTGATACATATCTCTTACCTTTTTTTGCAATGTTTCCAATCCGTAATACTGATGAAACTCATGCGCCTGTCCAATATATTTCAATTCATTCATAGCCGACTGCAATAAGGAAACATCAAACTTGTCTTTTTTTTCTAATACAGCTTGGAAGTTTAGCAACTTATTATGCGCGTCTGAATACCATAAAACGTATCCTAAATCTTCTTCGGGTAATTTATAGTTATCTAATACCTGTTGAACCAAATTTAGAGGAGTAGTTGGATCTTCAAAAGACGTTAACAGATCTTGAATTGATTCTATTAAATAATCATTCTGGCCGTGTGTTTTAAGCCACCAGAAAGCGCCTTTTGCACCAAATCGATTAATACATTCGACTAAATAGGCGAATTTACGTTGACTTAATTTCCCAAAGTTAGATAGCTCGGTTTTAATTTTGTCTATGTCGAACTTTTCGCTCACTGAAACTCGTATTCCTTAATTGACTGAACTTCTCTATACACACGGAACTATAAATATGGCGATTTACTTAGCCAACAACTTCAGACGCTAAAACCTCAGTCTAAAGCCTAGGAGCCTGTCCGAGAATAGGAACCGTCACGAGGGAAAGCAGTTTTGAGTCAGTTTTATTGATCATTTGAGACGAATAGCTGGCTTCTTTAACGAAAATGAACGACAAAACTGGCCAAAATAGCTTTTCCGTAGTAGGTTTCCTATTCTCGGACAGGCTCCTAGTTATTCGATTACTAATCAGATAAAGTATAACCTAAAAACAAACACTTAGTTAATTCAAATTAACTTTCCTAATCCCTGTATAAAAACTCGAATGATAGCGTCAATATATGCTGATTAGGGAACTTCTAAAAAATTAGGCAACTGAATGAATAAAGAGCTTAAACGTTGTGATTGGGTTGGAAATGAAGAAATTTATATCAACTACCATGATACTGAATGGGGAGTGCCTGTTTATGACAGCGAGTTATTATTTCAACACCTGCTACTAGATGGGGTTCAAGCGGGTTTAAGCTGGATTTTAGTYYTAAAAAAACGAGAARACTATCGTCGCTTRTTTCAYCAGTTTAATCCTGTRAAAATGKCAAAAATGACSGAYGCTCAACTCAATAAATTGCTWTTAAACCCCGATATTATTAGAAACAAACTCAAAGTCTACGGTTTTAGAAAAAATGCGTTAGCCTACCTAGAACTTATCAAGCAACAGTCTTTCTCCGAGTATCTATGGGAGTTTGTTGGTGGTAAACCAATTATTAATCATTGGAAAAATATAAAAGAAGTACCAACCAATAATGAAATATCTTCAAAAATGTCAAAAGAGCTGAAGAAACTTGGTTTTACTTTTGTTGGCACAACTATTTGTTATGCGTTCATGCAAGCCGTCGGTATGATTAATGACCACACTACAGATTGCATTTGTTATAAAAAACAATTTAAATAGGAATACTGGTTTAATTTTTTAATCAGCTTTATTGTAGATTAAATTAAATATTTTAAGATCTATATAAACTTTCTTAAATTCAAGTTTTAGGTTTTACGATTGGTGCTTTATAAGTTTTTCTAACATTATCTGGAAATGGCGATTGTTCTTTCTCCAAAATTTGTTTAGTTAAATCCGGTAGAATAATTGGTTGATGTTGCCAACCCAAAGGCAACATCATTATCGCAAAAATCACCAATAGGCTCAATTTTAAGTTGTTCGCTTTTATACTCACTTTTCCCTTAATTTTACTCTTAGCAATTGCTTTAATTCTTTGTTTAAATACACTTTTATGGCTTAAGAAGAAGCTAGCAAATAATTCTGGTGATTTACTTCCAATACTAAAGCGCAGTACTTGCAACAAGCTTTTACCATATCGTTCTTTACTGATTTTTTGCGTATTTAACACTTGCTGATCGCAAAGCTCTTCTCTTAAAATATTTAAACGCCAAACAATCAGCCAAACGATTGGATTAATACAATAAATAATTTGCACTAAATTCTGAAAATTTAACCAAAGAGAATCTAATCTTTTCACATGCATTAGCTCATGCGCTATAACCGTTTCCAACGTTTCATTTTGCTCAATATGGTTAGACTCTAATAACTGCTTGGGTATAAAAATTACCGGCGTTAAAAAACCAAAAGTAAAGGGAGAAATGAAATCATCTGACTTTAGGACAATCACTTGGCGATGAATAATAAACTCTCGACGCCAGCGGTTTACCTCTTTCACAATCCTGTACTCACCAACAGGCTGGGTTCTTTTCAGAAGCCCATGCAACTTCAACTTTAATTGMAKMARMYRRKWMASARWMAKARATWWMAKMRCSAANCAMAATNNCAWTAYTRNTGMWKARAAKYTKWWWSTNGNTACRARYRAAWTAGAAAGACTATCACTAACCAATTTACTTAGCCAACCAGATGCTGAAAGCGATAGAGCTAAATCTTCAGCAAAACTACTTTGAATAAGTTCACCAATTGAAAATTCAAAAGATAAGTCGTTAGGTAGAACAAGTCTKATTAAAACTAAACACCATAGAAAATACTCCGTATTTTTTGAGAGGTTGGGGACGATTAATTTTATCGATATAACAACTATGCTAAGAATTCCTGCATAAAAACTATTGATCAGGAAGAACTCGAATAACGTTGGAGTTAAACCAACTAAGTCACTAAAAAAGTTATCAAATTGACTCATTAGAGAATATTAAGTCTTAAAGTTTTCCTCTTTTAACAACTGTTCTAACTCATCAATTTCACTTTTTGTTAATGCGTTACTCGAAGTGAAAAGAGAGACTACAGCTCGGTGATCTAAACCTAATAGATCGTTCATAAAGAAACTCGCTAATTTGGCTAAGCCCGCAGGCTTAGATACCGTTGATTGGTATAAAAAGATGCCATGAAAGTCGTTACGAACCAAAATACCCTTTTTAACCATTCGATCCATTGTCGTTTTAGTCGTTGAGTACGCCCAATCAAATTGTTCGTGGATCACGTTATGCACTTCTCTTACCGAAGAACCATCTTTGCTTTTCCATAGGACATTAAGGATCTGTAATTCCGTTTTACTAAGATCGGGGAGCGGTTGTTTTTTTGTAGTCATTATTGAGCTCTCTTTTATATCTGTTACAGATGTAGTCGATTTTACTGTGCAAAGAATAACCAGTCAAGGGCTTTTATCTTTACTTTTATATTTGAGCACTAGATTTGATATACTCTAATAACTCCGTTAATTAGGCCCAAGAAATTCGAATATGTCGTTAAAAATATCAATTATTGACTATAAAGATAGCCAACAAAGCCACGATCTCCTTCTTCTACTCAATACTTACGCGGAAGATCCAATGGGCGGTGCGACTAGTTTATCTGWCTATACAAAATCTAATCTACCTAAAGCTTTAGAAAAATTGCCAAATGCATTTAGTGTTATTAGTTATATTGATGACAAACCAGTGGGACTGATTAATTGTTTTTTTGGTTTTTCCACTTTTAAGTGTAAACCTCTGGTTTATATTCACGATGTTGTCGTTTTGCCTGAATTTAGAGGTCAAAGCGTCAGTTTAAAAATGCTAGAGTTCGTTGAAAAATATGCAAAAGAAAATGATTGTTGCAAAATGACTCTTGAAGTCCTTGAAGGAAATATGATTGCTAAAAATGCGTATTTAAAGTTTGGCTTTAAAGGTTATGAGCTTGATCCGGAAATGGGTAAAGCGTTTTTCTGGGAAAAAATTATTTAGTCAAAAACTAGTTAAAATAACTAATTAAAAAAACCCACAATCTCTTGTTTAATATTCATAGCATCTTGATAGCCTAAATCGATTAGTTCTTTTGTGTAAGCACTTTCGAATAATAAATAACTTAAGATGCTAGAACCTTCATCATCATCTATCCCTAAACGCCTGAAGAAAAATTTTACCACTGAAGGCAATACATGAAAATGTTTGCCTGAAATTTTGCTCAGGTCTTTACTGGGTGAAATAACAAATGTTTCTATTTTCTTTAGTTTGGTTTCTCTCTTTCTAATGTCTTCAGGTATCAAATTGAGGGTTTTATTAATTCTTCTAATTCGCTCAATATCGCCATCTAAGCTATCAACAAAAACACTATCTAAAACGTGCCCTGAGATATCGGCTATCGATGGATAATGTAGTTTCTTTTTTTCTCTTTCTACTTCTTCTTTTACCGGGTCAACACCAACAATTAATATCTTTTGTGCTCCCAAGTGGATCGCTGGACTAAGCGGTGCTAAAAATCGTACCGAACCATCTCCAAAAAATTCTCTGTTTAAATGTACTGCGGGAAATACCAAAGGAATTGCTGATGATGCTAATAGGTGCTCTACCCTGATAATACTTTTACTACCAACTCGGCGATGCCGTTTCCAATTAGATATTTCTTTTTTTGCTTGAAAAAATGAAACCGATTGACCGCTTGTATATCCGCTCGCAGTTATACTTAAGGCATCGAGACAATTATTATCGATAGCCTTTTGGATATTTTCAAAGCGTATGACTTTATTTAGCATAACCCTTAACGGATCATTATTGAGTAAACTTAATTGTCGGTGTCTATGATAGTCGCTAATGAACATCGATTTACCCCATCGACCAACCTGCTTCATCATTCCGAGCAAGTCAGAACGAAAAACTTTATCAACACTAAAAGACTGCCACACTTTTTCTAAACTTCTAATTCCGACTGTTGGATTTTGAGCATAGCTTGCTAGAACGGTTGCGTTAATTGCGCCAGCGGAAGTGCCTGTAATTATCGAGTAAGGGTTTCCACAATGTGATTTAACAATTAGCTTTGATATGGCTTTAAGAACGCCTACTTGATAGGCTGCGCGAGCGCCTCCACCGGTTAGAACTAAACCCATTTTAGGTTTTCCGACCCCGTTATAACAAACTTTTTCAGTTAGTTTATTTGAACGGCGTTCCGTTGGTTCTGAATTTAAGGATGCCAAACTTTCCTCATCGCTTTAAAAACCCGCATAGGATACCAGTATTTACCTCGGCTTCCGTTATAACGGCCCAAAGCCATTGCCTTATCGTTCTTCTCTCTCTTCAAGTATAGGCTAAGGATCGCACACCCATATTTCAAGTTAGTTTGAATTTCGTTTAGATTATCATCCGGATGACCTATTTCATTTTTCCAAAAAGGCATGACTTGCATTAATCCTAAAGCCCCTGCACTAGAAACCGCATATTGGTCAAAATTACTTTCTACATTGATCAAAGCTAAAACCAACATCGGATCTAAATCAAAGGTTTTGGCTTCCTTGTGAACTAGCCTCAATATTTCCCAGCGTTCATCTTCGGGGATATGGGGTGCTACTCTTTCCAGTCTTTTCGCTTGCTCAAATAACCAAACTTTTGCATCAAAACGATCATAAAATGATTCGTCTGCCCGCTTAATCGTTTCGATTAATTTTTTTCTAAACTCTGTATCGGGTAAATCCTGCTTAGTGCTATTTTTTGTAATCTGTTGAGAGCTATTTTCAGCATAAACAAACTCAGAAAAAAATAGTGCCATAAAAATAGCGCTAAGAAAAAAAGGCTTTATGATAAATTTTAAAACTGTATTCAAAATTGAAGACTAATTTAATTTGTTCTTTAGTGTTTCAATTATAGTCTCTATTGAAAGATCTTCCTTAATATTATGTCGACGATGTTTATATTCAATGGTTCCCGCATCAATCCCTCGTTCGCTAATCACAATACGATGTGGAATACCCATCAGCTCCATATCGGCAAACATAACACCAGGGCGCTCTTTCCGATCATCAAAAATGACTTCAATATTATCATCTTTTAATTGCTGATAAATTGATTCTGCTAATTCTCTAACACGCTCAGATTTCTTCATATTCATAGGAACAATAGCGACTTGGAATGGCGCAATATTTTCTGGCCAAATAACACCATAATCATCGTGATTTTGTTCGATAGTAGCCGCAACGATTCTTGATACGCCAATGCCATAACAGCCCATGGTTAATGTTTGTGCTTTACCATTTTCACCTAATACATTAGCTTTCATCGCTTTTGCATATTTATCGCCTAGTTGAAAAATATGACCCACCTCAATTCCGCGTTTGATTGTTAAGGTGCCTTTTCCATCCGGGCTAATGTCACCCTCTACAATGTTACGGCAATCAAAAACTTCGTCATAATTGGCATCGCGCTCCCAGTTTGCGCCAGTTAAATGTTTATCCGTTTTATTAGCACCACAAACAAAATCACTTAACATAGCGGCTTCTGGATCGGCAATGATGGTTAAAGACAGATTCACGGGGCCAATAGATCCTACTTCCGCGCCAATTGCTCGGCTCACATCCTCATCACTCGCAATAGTTAAAGGGGAAGCAATTAACGGATGTTTTTCTAGTTTTAACTCGTTTAATTGATGATCGCCTCGTAAACAAACAGCAACTAGCGTATTTTCTTCTGCGCCATTAACGATCAATGTTTTAATAATTTTACTGGTATCACAATTGAGTAATCCACTGATCTCTTCAATTGATTTAACATTAGGTGTATCGATAGTTTGCAAATCGTCATTTGCACTGGCTCTTTGACTTAAATCAGGTGCCAACGCAGTGGCTTTTTCAACATTAGCGGCATAATCACTTTCCGTGCTAAACGCTATTGCATCCTCTCCCGAATCGGCTAATACATGGAACTCATGTGAGTGCTCGCCACCAATAGAGCCCGTATCTGCAATCACCGATCGATAATCTAGTCCTAGTCGATCAAATATTTTACAATAAGCCTTATGCATTATTTGATAGGTTTTATTTAGGCATTCGTCATTAATATGAAAAGAATACGCATCTTTCATTAAAAATTCTCTAGCGCGCATCACCCCAAAACGTGGGCGTCTTTCATCCCTAAACTTTCCCTGAATTTGATAATAAACCGCAGGTAACTGTTTATAACTACGAATTTCATCACGAATTAACGAAGTGACAACTTCTTCATGGGTAGGACCCAAACAAAACTCTCGCCCGTGCCGATCTTTTAGCCTTAACAGCTCTGCTCCATACTCCTGCCATCTCCCAGACTCTTCCCAAAGCTCGGCAGCCTGCACCATTGGCATTAAAATCTCGCCAGCGCCTATAGCATCCATCTCTTCCCGAACGATATTTTCAACCTTTCTTAAAACCTTTAAACCTGTTGGCAACCAAGTATATAAACCCGAAGCTTGCATACGGATCATGCCCGAACGCAACATTAATTTATGGCTAACGAGTTCAGCATCACTTGGATCTTCTCTAAGTGAAGCAATCAGATATTGACTGGTTTTCATGGGTTTTATCTTAGTTCAGTAGGTAAAGTGGTATTTTACTTTCGAGATCACGCTTTAGCAACGTAATTTCGTTGCCTGAGCGAATGAATATCTCATCTTACCCCTTAAAAACAAAGATCTTTTGGAAAAAATGGAGATCGTCAACTACACTTTTATCAAAAGCGAGTATAAACAGTTAACAACGAACCACATACAGGCAATGAAGTAAGTAATATAAATTTTATAAACAACATTTAGACGGATTTAAAAGGTAATAAAATTGAAGTTCTTAAAGAATATTCCATGGAAATACAAACTAAGTATTGGCTTAGTTTTCCCTATTTTAGTTGCAATTGTTATTGGTATTGTAAGTGGATTGACGATGCATCGCTCAAATGTGAGTATTCTTCAACAATTGACTAGTTCGCGAATTAACCAGCAGCAAGCATCTTCGGCATTGGTCGCAATATTGAAATTTGATAACGCTTTACAGGCACTAATTGCTAGTAGTACTAAAACCAACATTCGAAAAAATGCTATCGCGACGATTAGAGCGTCATCATTGTTAGATGAACAGATTCAAAAATTAGCGAAATCTTCTCCCAATAACAAAAAAATAATCGACTTAGCGTCATTATTAAAACAAGTTAAGCCATCTCAAATGAAAATATTGAGGCATGCCAAAAAAAACGATGATGAAAAAGCATTATTTTTGATGTCTGAAATTGAAGAAGAATTTAAAAGCATCGAGGATTTATCCTTAGCAATATTGAGTGATGAACAAGATTCTTTGGCCCTTCTAGCCAATCGAAATTTGTCAAAAGGAAAGGATATCATTGTTTTAATTGCTGGCGCACTGGCCATAGGTGTGATCGTTGCTATATTTCTGAGTATTCTGCTAGCAAGATTACTATTACCAACGCTTAAGATGGTTAGAAATTCAATGAAAGACTTTGAAAAAGGACACTTAGGCTTAACTCTTCCTGATGCTGGAACGGATGAACTTGGTCGCACTATAGAATCATTGAGAAATGCTACGAATGCAACCCGATCGATTGTGGTTGGTATTAGAGATCAGGCTAAAGAGTTAACCAAAAACTCTTCTGAAATAGTTGCAGCATCGAATAATAACTCTTCATTAGCAGATACTCTTGAACATAATGTTGTCACTATTGTAGAGCAATCATCTAATTTAACTCTAATGTCTGAACAGGTAATTGAAAGTATTGGTTATGGCGAGTCAGGTGCTATCGAAACGGCAAACGCTTGTTCTGATGCATTCAAATACATTGAGCAAACGCTTTCACGTTTTAATCAATTTCAGGAGGAAATGCAAAAAGCGCTGAATAAGGCTCAAGAACTTTCTAGCGCTGCAGACACAATCAGCCAAATTACTTTAACAATACGTAGTATTTCTGAGCAGACTAATCTATTAGCTTTAAATGCCGCTATTGAAGCCGCGAGAGCAGGAGACCAAGGTCGGGGATTTGCTGTTGTTGCTGATGAAGTCAGGACGTTAGCACAAAATTCGGGTGAAGCGGTTGATAAAATATCGGAATTGGCAACGGAAATGTCAATTTTAGTAGGTGACACAGTGGGGGCTTTAGAAATAACATCAAGTCTTGTTGCAGAAAATATGGATAGTATTGAACAAACTGGAAAAATAACTCAATCCGCTAGAGACTCATCAATTCATACAAAGCAACAATTGCTATCCGTAAGGTCAACCAATGATAATCAAAATGTAGCAGTGCAAGAAATCAAACAGGTCGTTGAACAGTTAAAAAAGTTGGTAAATGATACTAGAAGTGAAGCCGGTCAGCTTAATCAGCTTTCCGATAATAGCAATCGTATATCGTCACAATTAGACAAATTAGTGAGCCATTTTTATTTTTGAACAATTGATACAATGATCGATTAGATTTTAAAATAGGAGATTAAAATGAAATTATGTGAAATAGGTTTTTCACCAAGATATAGACTCGCGCTATTAGTTTTTATTGGCTTAATCATTGTTTTGCCGATTAAATTACAAGCAAAAGAATTTAAAGATATTACATTTGAGGCTGGACATGAATCCTTACAAGGCTGGTTATTACCTAAGGTTCCTCACCCAAAAGGGAATGAAATAACAGAAGCAAGAGTAACTCTAGGTAAAATGTTGTTTTTTGATACGCGATTAAGCGGTGATGGCAACATGTCATGCGGCACCTGCCATAATCCATTGTATGGTTGGTCCGATGGTTTACCAACGGCTAGAGGATTTAAAAGTGAAGTGTTAGGCAGAGCATCACCTACGGTAATTAATACGGCTTTTAACTCAATACAAATGTGGGATGGACGTAAGAAATCTTTGGAAGATCAAGCTATGGGTCCAATGATGTCAAATGCTGAAATGAATATGAATATCCCAAAACTTTTAAAATTTCTGAATGAAACCAATGGGTATAAAAAGGCTTTTAATAAAGCATACCCAAAAGAAACAATTAATGAACTAACTATTGCTAAGGGTATCGCTAGTTTTGAAAGAACCATCATTAGTAATAACTCCCCCTTTGATCAATGGATAAAGGGAAATAAAAAGGCTTTAACTAAACAGCAAATAAAAGGTTTTAAATTATTCGTCAATCCCAAAAAAGGTAATTGTGAGGTGTGTCATTCCGGATCCAACTTTACCGATAATGGATTTCATAATATTGGTTTAGCTCAGTTTGGTAAAAAAGATGCCGATATGGGTCGTTATATTCAAAGACCATTAGGTTTGATGAAAGGTGCGTTTAAAACACCAACACTACGCGACATAACCCAAACAGCACCCTATTTTCATGATGGCTCTTCTTTAACTTTAGAGGAAGTCGTTGCACATTATGAAAAAGGAGGCGTCGCAAAAGGAAATCTTTCACCTAACATGAAAACAGCAAAACTTTCTAAAAAAGAACAAACGGCAATTGTCGCATTTATGAAATCACTGAACACCAAACAACAACCCTTTTTACTTCCCATTATTCCGCATTAAAGGAGCATAAATATGAAATGTTTTACAACTAAAATGATCACTGCTAGCCTGATGACCCTATGTTTTTCAGCTACGATCTTCGCACAAACTATTGAAGTAGGTCAAAAAGATAAGAAGTTTACTAAATCAAAAATTGAAATCAATGTGGGCGATACCGTCAAATTTATTAATGAAGATACCTTTTTTCACAATGTTTTTAGCTTAAGTGATATTAAATTTTTTGATTTAGGCTCTTTTCCTAAAGGTGAGTTTAAAGAAGTTACTTTTGACAAAGCTGGAACTATCGAAGTGGAATGTGCGATCCATCCTGAAATGATAATGACTATTGACGTTAAATAGTTAATTAGGAGAATAAAATGTACGTAAGATATTTATTACTTATTTTCGTCATATGTTCGCCAGTCAATAGTACATTGGCAGCTGACCGCGAACGTGACGAAATAAATGTTAAACCTACACTTCAATATGGTGCACAAATTTATGTTGAGCGATGCGTTTTGTGCCATGGTATTGAGGGAAAGGGTAAAGGTTTAATTCCAAAGAAAATAAAGAACTATCCATCCACAAACCTTCACACATCACATTACCCTGCGGGACGCAATAGTATTAAGAAAAATATAATATATGGTGGTAGTCTAGGTAAAATGTCAAATCTAATGCCTCCAATGGGTAATGACTTAACATGGTCTCAACTTGAATCAGTGGTTGATTTCATCCTACTTCTTAGAAGTGATCCATCTAAAGCTAATACATTAATAGGCAATGCAAGAAAGCATCAAACTATTTCAAGAAGGATTGGAAGAGAAATATTTAAAGGAAGATGTGTACTTTGTCATGGTAAGTTTGGTGAGGGAGATGGTCGAATGGCTAGAGTAATAAAAAACCCACCTCCGTTCGATCTAACGTCCAGTCGATTACCTGATAGTTACCTGAATTCAATTATTTCTAAAGGTGGAGAAGCTATGGGTCGATCGTTACAAATGCCTCCCTGGAAAGATGAGTTATCAGGCACCGAAATTGAATCTGTTATTCTATATATAAAATCATTAAGGGACTAGAAAAAATTGCAGGTTACACCTTGGAATACTTATCAAAATCGTAGAGAGTTTCTAAATAAAATGATAAAGATTGGGGCGATCGCTAGTATCGCCCCTAGTCAATTAATTATCGCAAAAAACAATAGACATTTTTTATCTCAGACACCTATTAAAAGCGCTCAAAACTACAATAATTATTATGAATTTTCTACTAATAAAGAAGCCGTAATGCATCTTGCAAATTCATTTTCTATTTCACCTTGGTCAATATCAATTGAAGGCGAAGTTAAAAATCCTTTAACGTTAAGTTTGTCAGATATATTAGATTTAGAATCGGTCGAACGAGTATATCCGTTAAGGTGTGTTGAAGGTTGGTCTATGGTTATTCCTTGGAAGGGGATTGAACTAAGAAAAATACTCAATCAAGCGCGAGTTAAAACAACCGCTAAATATGTTAAATTTGTCGGCACCTATCGGCCTGAAGAAATGTTCAACCAACGTCGAAAAATACTACCATGGCCCTATACAGAAGGTCTTCGGATAGATGAAGCAATGCATCCGTTAACTATTTTAGCGACGGGTATGTATGATGAAACATTGAGTAAACAAAATGGTGCACCTATTAGGTTAGTTGTACCTTGGAAATATGGTTTCAAGAGTATAAAAGCAATTCAAAAAATAATTGTTCAAAAAGAAAAACCCAAAACTAGTTGGAATATGCAGATCCCTAGTGAGTATGGTTTTTACGCAAATGTAAATCCCTCAGTCGCTCATCCTCGCTGGAGTCAATCTAGAGAAGTTAGAATTGGAGAGTTGCGTAAGCGTCCCACTAATCCATTTAACGGGTTTAAAAATGAAGTTTCCCATATGTATAAAAACTTAGATCTAGAATTAAATTTTTAGACTCTTCACTAATGAACATAAACTTTATTCAATGAGCTGGCTTTTTAAAATAAAGCAAAATGAAAAAATATTTCGCTTCACAATTTTTTCTATCTCTATATTCCCGGCTATTCTATTGTATTATAAATACAGTACCGCTGGTTTAGGTATCAATCCATTTGCAACTTTAAGTCATCAAACTGGTCATATTGCAATAGTTTATATTTTGTTGACTTTATCTATCACGCCAATAAGAAGGTTTCTTTGTAACGTTTCAATAAAATTAAATCTCAATCGAGGAAAACGACTATCTGATTGGAATTTTTTAATTAAATCTAGACGGCAATTAGGCTTGTTTAGTTTTTTCTATTCAGCTTTACATCTTTCGGCTTACTTATTTTTAGATATTGGATGGAGTTGGGAATATTTTAGCGATGATTTGGCGGAGAGGAGTTTTATTATTTATGGTCTAGTAAATTTTATAATGTTATTTCTTTTAGCAATAACTTCTCCTACTATCGTTAGAAAAAAAATGGGGCGGTGGTGGAAAAAGGTACATCGCTTAATGTATCTAATTGCTATATTAAGCATAGTGCATTTTGTTTTTGCAGCAAAACATGGGAATAATTGGTCAATAGTTTATGGAACAATCTGCTTAGTTTTGCTTTCCAATCGAGCGTGGATATTTCTAAGTAACAAAAGTAGGCGTCAAAAGGATGATGGACTAGAAACATACAGAAATTAAATAATCTCTATTTCATTTAACTAATAATCTTCTATCTTTTTTTATATCCGTTTTTTCGTTGCGCAAATCAATAGTTAGCTGACAATCGACAAATATATTAAAATATAATTGGGAAATATTAATTATTTGTTTGTTGTTGAAACATAACTATTGTAGCGTATCTTCTTGTAATCTCGAAATAAATTCTACTATCTCCACCACACTTTGTTCAATATTCTGACTTAACGTATAGCCAGAACGAACTCTAGGTTTAAAAGAGTGATCACCATCTGGAATAAAATTGACTGTTACAGAATTTGATAGGCTATAACCATCTATTTCAAATCGTGTTCCAAAGGTATCTCTTTCACCTTGTAGTATTAAGGTAGCGGTCGTTAGGTTGGATAGATGATCGCCTCGGTATTTATTCAGTTTTTTAGGAGGATGAAATGGAAACCCTAAACAGATACATGCGTTAATGCTGTTATTCTGAGTTTTTTCAATTTCTGACGCTACTAAAGAAGCAACGCGCCCACCCATCGACTTACCGCCAATCACCAATTTTTTATTGGGATATTCATCTTGATAAATTTCTAGTTGATTTTTAAATGCTTGAATGAGTTTTGGCATTCTATCGGGAGGTCTTCTTTTAGCAGTTTCTTCCATTATTTTCATATACGGGAAGTTAAAGGCAATGGTTTGTAATCCTGATTTGTTCAGATCACGTACCATTCCTTTCATAAAATCGCTTTCTATTCCAGCACCGGCTCCGTGGGTCAATATAAATAAATAATCGTCTAATTTATTCAAGTTTATCTTCTAATATTTAAAAACTATTATTATAGTTGAGAGTTATTTTCTATCATTTATGACTCTTATACTAATAGTCACTTATTAAATATTAGCTTACCTTCAACTTAACTTTCTCTACTACTACCAACAAACGCTCGCGTATAGGGATATTTTTGTATTCAGGCATTTTTACTAACTCATCATCTATGGATCCAACAAGTTTCCATTTTTCAGGAGAGTTTTTCTGCCAATCAACTAATTCTGGAATTGAATTTATGACATTCTGCAATGACTCATAATTTTCATTCTTAGGAGACCAACTCCATCCAACGTTTAACATACAACCTTTCACCTGTTGAAAAAGTTCATCTTTATATCGTTTTACCGAATCAATTTCACATGTACGAGTGGAAATAGGTTTAAAGCAAAACGTGGACTCAAAACTTTTTGCCGAAACACAGTTATCAGCCATGCGACTGTATTTACACTTTGGACGCGAAATGGGAGCCTCTAATGCGCCAGCTTCACAACTGGTAATGGAAGTATCAAATATTTTTTGTAAATCTGTATCCGTTAATGTGGCTTGTTGTTTTTCCGAAGTGTTTTCTGGCTCTACAAAACTCCATTGACCGTTCGATTCTCTTTGATTGATTGTTTGGTTTGCACATCCAACGGTGATAATAGTAAAAAAGATGACTAATAATATGCTTCTCATGATTAATATTCCTTAGTAGTTTAATTTTCCTTTATTCAACTTTAGTATAAGCAGAAAAGTGTAAATGCAGCAAGAATTAACTTTAAGACGGTTAACAGCTAGAAATTAATCTCATTTCAATATAGTGCCAACAACAGATCATTACTAATTCATCGTGTAACTTACCCCTCTCGATAAACCTCAAAGTTAAGATTATCTAAGCGATAGGCACTCATGCCGACAAATGCAAGTAATAGAAAGTAAACACTCATTAAAGTATCCATTAAATATCTTGTTCCCGTAGCAGACATGATTAATTCTAACGTAAGAAATACCGTCACCATCATAATAGTTAACACGGATACTTTAATTATTTTTTCTATTTGCACTCTTTGATCTTTGGTTGAAAGATGAGGGTTTTTGGTTTTTCCATATATATTCCACGCGATTATAGAGAACATGAAACCATCGATAAAAGCTAGTCCTAGTAAATTAAAGTATCCGCCAAAGTGCTCAAAAGGGTGACGTACGAAATATTCAACAACACCGATAAATACGAGATTACTGATGAGCAATATCGATAAATAAAGGGGCGAAAAATAATTAGTTAATTTTCTGGGCTGTAAGTCTGCTTTTCTTATCGATTGTTTGTTAGCTAAGCGCATTAACTTTAAAAATTTAAAGCCAGTGAATTCCATAATCACAAATGGTACATATTGTAATAGAAAAAAACCTATCAATACCGCACTACTATCAACACTCAACATTTCTTCACTTTTTAAGTAAGCACCATATGCAATTATATAAATACCAATTATAAAGATGACTCTATTAATATTTTTGAAGTTATTAATACTCATATCAATCGCATCTCGAGAAATTGGATATAGTTTCGGGTATTGTTTTTCAGGGTGTTTATCTAAGATTTTTTTGGATTGCTGGATTAAAAATCTAGGCATATACCACGATATAAAGATTACCTGCATAAAAAATGCTAAATACAAAAAATTGTTAGTCCACATAAAATTCTCCTTTATTTCTATTTAATTTGACCATTTTGTTGCCCTGGAATTATTATTGGTTCATCAATTCTGCAAATGCGATCCTAATTTCGGAATCTGTGACATTCGATTTTCTTAATTCTTTAATCGTATTTTCTAATTTTTTGTTAGTCCAATTTGTTAAATCAACTTCGCAATTATTAATTGCATCAGGGTGAACAAAGGTACCTCGGTAGCTTTTTGACTCAATCACACAATCTCGCTCTAATAGCTTRTAAGCCTTYGCAACRGTTTTATTATTKATATCTAAATCGTTGGCTAACTGACGAATAGATGGCAATCCATCACCGGCTTTAACTTTTTTCGCTTTTACAGCTTGTTTAATTTGCTCAACTAGCTGGGCGAATAAAGGGATAGAACTTTCTGTATTAATCACAATTTGCATAGTTTTAGGCTCAAATAGGTGTACCCTTTGAACCCATGGTACGGCAGGTCTATTTAAAAGTCAAATAACTGTTGTAAAGTGGTCGTTTAGCAATACCAAACACTCCTCAACAAATCAAACCGATTAAAGGAACGGACAATCTCTTGAAAAAGATGCTGGGGGTCTGTAATCTATCATTCTAGAAAAATCAGTCGAACACTAAAACCTGCGAAAAAGTGAGACAACTTTGAGTAAAAAAATATTAGAAATAGTTTCTGACTTTGCATCAGAGGCTCATGCAAAAATTCAAACGGATTTCGCTGATATTAACCCTGTGATCGGATTAAATTTAGGGATGCGAAATGTCGGTATTCCTGCAGATGCAATCACTATTGATTGCTTAAAAACAGGTAAAAGAATCATTATCGTTCTTGATGATCGGCAACCAGACGTGGTGCAATATCAGTTTTCTTATAAAGCTCAAGATCCTGATGAAAAGTTTGAGAGTCTTTCAATTAGTGATTTATCAATACTGGTTTTTTATACTTGGATGAAAGATTATTTTAAAACATAAAACACTAATTCTAATTTAAATTTTATTTTCTAGGAACAACAGAATGAAAAAAATATCTAATGCATTGGTTTCACTTGTAGCAATTGAACATTGTTATTTTCTAGTTTTAGAAATGTTTCTTTGGACTAAACCAATCGGTTTAAAAACATTCAATCTAACAGCCGAGTTTGCCGAGCAAACAGCTTCACTTGCCGCCAATCAAGGACTGTATAATGGTTTTTTAGCAGCAGGACTAGTTTGGGCACTTTTTTCCAAGCAACAAGGTTATTCTCTTAAAATATTTTTTCTTTCTTGCATTATCGTTGCAGCTATTTTTGGTGCGCTTACCGCAAAAATATCCATATTGTATATTCAAGGATTTCCTGCCTTACTTGCATTACTATTGGTTGCTCTTGTCCAAAAAAGTATTAAATCTAATGAGCAATAGATYGAAAACACCTTCAACTTGACAACTTGACAACTTGACAACTTGACAACTTGACAACTATACTAAACCTCATGCTCAGTTAATTAAACATTATTATGAAAAAAGTCCGAGTCGGGGAATTTAAAGCTAATTTTTCGGAGATTATAAAACAAGTTAAAGAGAATGGTCAGGAGTACATTGTGGGTTATGGTAAAAAAAATGAAGCCGCTGCCGTTTTAATACCGGTTGAGCAATATAAGCAACTCAAAGGCAAAAGACAGTTTGGAATACTCAAAGGTAAAGGCTCCTTTGAAATGGCTGATGATTTTAAAATAGATGATGATAGTTTCCTATCGGCATGAATTTATTAATTGATACACATATTTTCCTTTGGCTTTTATTTAGTCCACAAAAAATTGCGAAACGAACTATAAAACTTCTAGAAGCACCGGAAAATAGCATTTTTTTAAGTGACATTTCGCTTTGGGAGATATCGCTCAAATACTCAATCGGTAAACTCTCTTTAGATGGTGTTGCTCCCGAACAATTGGCGCCACTGGCTGAAACAATGGGGGTTCGATCTTTGCCTCTATCAACTAAATCAGCCTCTTCATTTCATCACTTACCTCGGTTAAAACATAAAGATCCCTTTGATCGAATGCTCATTTGGCAAGCGATTGAGGGAAAGTAYTCATTAGTGTCTAACGATGGTARCTTTGCTGAATATGAGCAGTTTGGATTAACGCTTGCTTAACTCATATCCAAGTAGTCGCCCTCTCAGTCTTTTGTTAAATTCATATAGTAAATTTTGTTCTAAAGATAATAATTTAAAACCAGTTAAGCTTTATATATGAATGATAAAAACCTAATTTCTGACGACAAAAAATTACACGTCCAATTCAGGTTAGAACCTGGATGCTTGGGCCCTCAAGGGTTAAAGCACGTCAATTCTTTTTGTTTGTTTGCTCAAAAAGAATTTGAAAGCAAGAATAATCATTTTGTTAAGTGGGAAATTATTCCCAGATTAGATAAATCAGCTCCTGAAATTACCTACAAAATTAGGAGTAAAAAACTCGATATTCAGCAAGCATCGAAATACCTGAAAGTTTTTAATCAAAAACTCTCTAGCTTTGAAGATAGTTTAAATGATGATATTACCCTAATGATCGATCGATACTTATCTCAATGATAAAAGCATTAAATACTCAGAAGAATATGTACTCTCTTCCAATGAACACTTTAAGCGAACCGAATTAATTAAAATGGTTCAATCTAGGTTGGAAAATCATAGTGACTATTCCTGCACCTATTTTGGTGATGCAGAATGGGATAAACAGGCTCGCAAAGAATTAGAGATAAATTTCATGCTTGTCGGAAATAGAACAAGCCATCACCAACAAATAACAGATTTTTACGATTTAGATCCTTCGATATTTTTGTAAATTAAATTCCTCTCTCCAAAACAATTGTAAATTCTTTTTAATTTGCTTTGACTAAAACATTGACATGTAACCTAAAGGTGACTTACAGTAACGCTAAGGTTACATTGGTTGTTAAGCAAATTGAAGATAAATAATTATGAATGAAGTTGATCGGTTAGTACGTTTGAGAATTAAAGTTCTTATTTTTGCAGCCTTTGCTTTTGGTTTATGGCAACTTGCATGGATAGGAAAAGACATCTTTACTGATTCAGATAGACAGCTTTACTTAATTTTTGGCTCTTTATCAGCTCTGGGAGGGCTATGTTGGTGTTTTGCTGGTTACTTTTTTCATAGTTATTCAAAACAAGTAAAACAGGCTAATGTGGGTATGGCTCTAAATGATGAGTTAACCCTACAAAATCGCTCAAAAGCCTTTATTTTTGGTTACGCATTAATGCTTAGTATTGTCTGGCTATTAATACCTGTAGCTGATTTTTGGCAGTTTAAGCTCATTTTTGCCATTCGAGCTATTGTCACTTTGGGAATAACATTACCAATTGTCTATTTTGCCTATCTCGAACGACAAAATTTTGAAGAGCTAGAATAATGGGTAGCAATACAAGACGACTGAATAATCATTTAAAAGAATTAAGGGCAAAAYTAGGGCTAACTCAAGCAGAGTTAGCCGAACAAGTAAAAGTCACTAGGAAAACTATTAATACGGTTGAAAATAATGTATTTATTCCTTCAACTATATTGGCATTAAAATTATCTGAAGCGTTAGAGGTGCCGGTTGAAGATATTTTTTATTTAAATTAACAAATTTGCTGAACTGCAGTTTCTATATGTGATAATTTTATACCCTAGTCAAATGTTGGAGGTTATTAAATGAGTACCTTGTCAATTAGAATACCCGATAATAAATACGAACGTTTAAAGAACCTTGCAGCGTCTAAGAAAATAAGCGTCAATAAGTTATTTGATGAACTTACAACTCAAGCTTTGACTGAATATGATGTTCAATCAATGTTTGAAATGCGCGCGGCAAGAGGCGACTTCACGAGAGGTCTAGAAACATTAAATAAATTGGATCATCTTGATCACTCAAATCAGTAATTATTAAGATTTTCATAAAAATGAGGTTTTAGATATGATCCTCTCTATAGACCAAGGAACAACCGGTACCACCATCTTTATTTTCAGCAAGGAAGGTGAAGTTGTTGCAAAGACTTATCAAGAATTTACCCAAATTTATCCTCAGCCTTCTTGGGTAGAACACGATCCAGAGGAAATTTGGACAGTTACTTTAGAAACAATCCAGCTCGCGCTTAACAAAGCTAAAATGAAAGCGACTGAATTAACCTGTATCGGCATTACTAACCAAAGAGAAACAACCGTACTTTGGGATAAAACCACAGGAAAGCCCGTTCACAATGCTATTGTTTGGCAATGCAGACGCTCCAGCGACATTTGCGAGGCGATAAAATCAGAAGGTAAGCAAGATTGGATAAAACAAAAAACAGGATTAGTCACTGACGCTTATTTTTCTGCAACAAAAATTAAATGGCTGTTTGATAATAAACCCGAACTTAAAGCACTCGCTAATAAAGGCAAGCTCGCTTTTGGAACTATTGATACTTGGTTGATCTGGAAACTCACCGGTGGTAAATCTCACGTTACCGATCATACTAACGCCTCTCGAACCATGCTTTATAATATTAATGAACAATCTTGGGATAGTGAATTATTAAATTATTTTGGTTTCGACCCATCCATGCTACCCGGCATTCAATCCTCTGCATCTAATTTTGGCAACACATCTGAATCGGTGTTTTTTGACGCCAGCATTCCAATTACCGGTGTCGCAGGCGATCAACAATCCGCTTTATTTGGACGACAATGTACTCAAATTGGACAGGTTAAAAATACCTATGGTACTGGATGCTTTTTGTTAATGGTAATTGGCGATACCGCTAAAATTTCCGATAAAGGCCTGCTAACCACTATTGCATGTGGCGTCAATGGCGAACCTATTTACGCGGTGGAAGGCTCGGTGTTTAACGCGGGTTCAGCGGTGCAATGGTTGCGTGATGAAATGTGTTTGATTGAATCAGCTAGTGAATCCGAAGCAATTGCTTTATCAATTGAAGATACTAAAAACGTTTATTTGGTGCCAGCATTTACCGGATTGGGTGCGCCCTACTGGGATATGGATGCAAGGGGTGTTATTACTGGATTGACTAGAGGCGCAGGAAAAAATGAAATAGTTCGAGCGACACTTGAAGCAATTGCCTACCAAACCAAAGATGTCGTTGATTTAATGGAAGAGGTTTCTGGCATTAAAATAGAGCAACTTCAAGTTGATGGCGGAGCTTGCCAAAACAATTTTCTTATGCAATTTCAGGCTGATATTTTAGATACTCAAATTCATCGACCTAAACAAATTGAATCCACAGCTATTGGTGTTGCTTTATTGGCAGGAATTGGTGCTGGTGTATGGAAGCCAGAAAAACTGCCAAGYGCTYTATTGGAGAATGATGTTATCTTTAAWCCCASTATGGAMGCWTCWATCAGAGACAATAATATCAAAGGCTGGCAAAAAGCAATYCGMCARACTCAAACAAKTTGAYCKCYYYTAATTTGSKRGSTTAYTTCATCTRTTTAATTCTAGGTTGCRCTTTCAAATTYGTTAGGCTTTAATTCARCCAWACRAATACTAATTTRTSRCTTGGTAAANATGAAAGAAGAAACGCTCMACATCAATGAYCATTCCATTTWTCTTAGRAAGTGGGAAATTMAAGACGCWAAAGCRAACCTKTATRTTGCKCATGGKYTSGGAGAGCATRGYGGRAGGTATGAGCATCTAGCTTTACACTTCAATCAACTWGGTTTCAATGTATTTGCTCATGATCATCAAGGACATGGAAAATCAAGCGGTACTMGAGGGCATATTAATAGCTTTACCGATTATTCMGATGATCTAAAAACTATCATTGATACRACMTCRAAWMARGRYTYAAYTAATTATTTATTGGGGCATAGTTTGGGYGGAGTGATARCCACTGGCTTTCTTTTACGACACCCCTCACTTATAGCTAAATCAATTATTAGTGCGCCAGGTTTTGAAAAAAAGATCCCACCTAATCCGATTAAAGCATCTATCGGAAAATTACTAGCTAACCGATTTCCCAAATTAACTCTTTGGAATGAAATTGAAGCGGAATGGATCTGTAGTACAAAAGAAGTGGTAGAAACTTATAAGAATGATCCRCTAGTTCACGATAGAGTTTCTACAAARTTTTTCACTTCCTTTTTAGCTGAGTCTRRTTTTATAAAAAATAATGTCYCAAAAATAAAYACCCCTACGCTGATGTTGATCCCAGGTTCAGATATTATTGTTAATCATGAAGTATCTAAAAATCTGTTTAGGTCATTTTCATCTGAAAGTAATAAGTTAGTGGAATATCCAGACTCTTATCATGAACTGCTAAACGAAGATTCTGTTCGACTATTAGCATACAAAGAAATAGAAGATTGGTTGCAAAATTAATGACTATACAATCACCAAACATAAAAAAGAAAGTCGCAATAATAGGTGGTGGCATTAACGGATTATGCTCTGCTTGGTTGTGTGCGCAACAAGGATTTGAAGTACATTTATACGAAAAAGAAACATTAATGTCACAAACCTCGCGCTGTTCTTCYAAATTGCTCCACGGTGGRCTTCGATAYTTAGAATATTTRCAATTCTCGCTAGTCAGAGARTCTCTTCAAGAAAGAAARTTTTGGTTAGAAGCCGCTCCAGAATTAACYAAYGATATTGAACTAGTGATCCCTTTATACAAAGGCGGTATTCATAAACGTTGGGAATATAAAATAGGCTTGGTATTGTACGATTTTCTCGCTGGAAAAAATAATTTAGGCAAACATCGCTATTTAACCAAAGATGAAGTCGTTAGTACTTTCCCATCAATAGAAACAAATGGTTTAACCGGCGCTTATGCCTACCATGATGGTCAAATGGATGATTATGAACTTGGATTATGGGTTTCTAGACAGCTCACTGATCTAGGCGGAACCATCAGCGAAAATACTAAAATAACCAAAGTGACAAATGAAGGATTAGTCACGCTAGAATCTGGCGAAAAATTCCAATATGATTGCGTCGTTAATGCTTGTGGCCCTTGGGCTCAAGAATTGGTGGCAAGAAGTAATATTGATTGTGAAGTAAAATTAAAATTAGTGCGCGGTACACATATCATTATTCCACAAATATCAGATAAGGCATTGTATTTGGAAAACAAAGAATCAAAACGTTTATTTTTTGTATTGCCTTATAAAGGAAATACGCTAGTTGGAACAACTGAAGAAGTGCATGATCTTTCTAATAAAATTGAACCTACGGAAAAAGAAATTAATTATTTGATCGGCGCACTTAACAAGTTCTTTGATAATCAAATTACCCAAACTGATATTATAGAATCATTTGCCGGTGCACGACCGCTAATTTTTGAGTCAACTAAGTTAATGAATGAAGTTTCTAGAGAATATAAAATCAAACGAAATCAAAAATTGATTAATGTATTTGGTGGTAAGTGGACTACATCTAGGAAGCTTGGCGAGTCTGTATTAGAGCACGTTTTAAAAGTAATCAAGTAATATTCAATTAGAAGGAAGAACCTGGTTTATCGAGAAATCTATTTTCTTCTTTTGTAGATATTCGCCCTAAAATATTATTACGATGTGGATAACGCCCAAACTCTTCAATTATTTTCTTGTGTCGAATCTCAAAATTGATACTCGACTCTGATGTTCCTGCTTGAAATAATTTTAATCCCGCTTCATGAATAACCAGTGATTCACTATGCATAAAAGGCATATAAAGAAAACTTTTTTCGGTTTCTGATAGCGGATCGTCAGCACCCATAGCGATTGCTTCTTGAGCAAGAACGAGTGCAAGCGAATCCGATGCAAATGCTTTTTTAGTATCTCGGTACATGTTTCTCGAAAATTGATCTAGAATAATAACTTCTGCTAATCGGCCTTTTGGACTTTCTCGCCATTGATATAACTCACATTGACAGGCTTTAGCGTGGATTTCTTTATATTTATCTATCAGTAATTGATCAAAAGCATCGCTTTTTTCCCACCACTGCTTTCGCTCGATATCCTTAAACCAAAATTGTATGATTTCATTTTTCATAATATTATCTCTAAAAAACAACCCCCTTCTTAGGAGTGATTTTATTTATATACAGTAATTCAAGTGTTTTGTTTATAAGCTTAAATCGTAGGTTGGGTAGAGCTTGCGAAACCCAACAATAATACTTGAAACAAATAGGATCATTCAAGTATTAAAAGTTTTCCATATACAATCTGTTGGGTTTCCTTCGTCTACCCAACCTACAAAAGACTGTTCATATTCCCCAACCCTCAATAATACTAACAAATTCCGATAGAAATAGATTTGTTTGATGGGCATCCAATGCTCGATGATCAATCGATAATGACACATAACATTTCGGACGAATTACCATCTCATCCTGACCGTTAATCTCTTCAACAACTACTCTTTTTTCGAGTTTACCAACGCCTAATATCGCCACTTGCGGTTGATTGATAATAATCGGTGTAGCAAAAAGACTTCCACTTACGCCATGATTAGAAATGGTCAAGGTACCGTTTTTCATATCGCTTACTTTTAGCTGATTTGTTCGCGCTTTTTCCGTTTGTTTATGCAGTGCTTTTGCTACTTGAAATAAACTCATATTTTGGACTTCTTGAATAACAGGAACCACCAAACCCGAGTCATTCTTATCAGATCCACCTAACGCTGTACCAACGCCAATATTGACATCATTAAAAACTTCTAATGCATCGTCATGAAATTTAGCATTAACTTGCGGTACTTTTTTTACAGCCTTTGCCATCGCTAGTAAAAAGTAAGCTGTAAAAGTTAACTTTATACCGAGTTCTGAATATTCTTTTTTATGCCATTTTCTATGTTCAATAATATTTCCCATATCCATTTCAAAAACGCTAGTAACATGAGGAGAGGTTTCTAACAAACTATTCACCATATGGCTTGCTATTGATTTTCTCATATTAGTATGAGGAATTAATTGACTATTTAAGTGAGGGGATTTATTCGGTTTCATTGCAGGCGTTGCTGCAACCGTTTCATTTTTAGATTCTTTTTTTGGCGATACTTCTTTCGGTTCTGATTGCAAAGTTGGCTTTTCGCCCTGTATTTTTACAAACTTGATCACATCGTCTCTTGTAACCCGCCCTTTTTTTCCACTGCCTTGTTGTTGACTACCGATGACGCTTTCGATATTTAAGTTGTTCTCGGATAATAGTCGTCGAACTGCTGGGCTAATTGAATTTTTATCGACAATGTTTTTTTCTACAGATTTTGATGATAAAATAGTATCAACTGTTTTATTAGTCGCTTGTTTTGCATTAAGTTGATCCGCACTAATCACCAAGCCTGATTGTTCTTTTGAATCTACTGGATGACTTTTCACATTGGTTTCTATATTAGTTTCTAGATGGCTTACAGGACTAACGTCTGAAATAATTCCTAAAATTTGACCAGCCTCCACTTTGTCACCTTGTTGAATATTTAGAGATTTAACAAAACCTGTTTTTGACGCACAAATTTCCATAGCAACTTTATCAGTTTCTAACTCTGCAATTGGATCACCTGATTTCACAGAGTCTCCCACTTTAACTAGCCAGACTGAAAAAGTTGCTTCGGTACCTTCTATTTCCTCAGCAGTTAATTTTATTTCAGTTTCATAGTTCATATAATATTTTCTCTAAATTTAATTGTTTCAGTACGTTAGTTAAAACTATGCACTTTTAGTGCAAGGCTTTAGCATCAATTTTTGTAGGGTGTGCACGTCTGTTTGTGCCCACCATTTCTATAAACTATTGCCTTGAAACGGTGGGCAGTGGAAATTGCCCACCCTTGTATCTCTCCAGATAGAGTAATAAGCTATTATTCTATCACAGGAATTGAGTGAGTTTGGGCCCACCCTAAGAGATAATACTCTG
>NVTT01000022.1 GCA_002401655.1 Gammaproteobacteria bacterium
TTTTGAGGGATTAGCTTGTGGCATTAACAAAAGCTGAAATGGCAGAAAAGTTATTTGATGACTTAGGTCTCAATAAACGTGAAGCCAAGGAAATGGTAGAGGGATTTTTTGATGAAATCAGAAATTCTCTATCCAGTAACGATCAAGTCAAAATGTCTGGTTTCGGAAATTTTGACCTACGTGATAAAAAACAAAGACCGGGCAGAAATCCCAAAACAGGCGAAGAGATCCCCATTAGCGCTCGTCGTGTGGTAACCTTTCGTCCGGGTCAAAAATTAAAGGCAAGAGTCGAAGCATATGCTGGAAGCAAGTAATAATAACGAGTTAGCGCCTATACCAGACAAACGTTATTTCACCATTGGTGAAGTAAGCGAGTTATGTTTGGTTAAGCCTCATGTATTACGTTATTGGGAACAAGAGTTTCCTCAATTAAGTCCTGTGAAAAGACGCGGTAATCGTCGTTATTATCAACGAGACGATGTGTTAGTCATTAGAGAAATTCGTGAACTTCTTTATGACCAAGGTTTTACCATTGGCGGAGCAAGGTTGCAGTTAGAATCCGACAATACCTCAACCGATCCTAAGGCTATTCAAGCAATCATTACTGATCTAGAAGGTGTATTGAAGATATTAGCGGCTTAATACTGTTACTTATTTAAAATCATCTATATTCTATTGCAAAGTGTTTAAATTCGCGTAGAATCTCGGCTCGCAAAATAGAAACTTTGCATGTTTCTAGGCTAATAGTTCAATTCAAAAAATCGGAATGTGGCGCAGCCTGGTAGCGCACTTGTTCGGGGTACAAGTGGTCGGAGGTTCGAATCCTCTCATTCCGACCAATTTATTAGAGATAAGTGAAATTTTTCGTTAATTTTTACTTGTAATACACTCATTAAAACCCCACATAGTTATCGGAATACAAACACTTTCGTTTTTCTTATATTCCTCATTTTTTTTACACAGAAAAACTAATTTATAGTTTTCATAAAGCATCAATTCGGAGTGCGACATGAGAGAGTTACTCGTAATAGCTGACCAAGATAACGGTCAAAACCCTGCCTTTTTACATGCCTTAGAAATTGCTAAAAATACCAACGCAAAAATCGAATTTGTTGGTTTTGTACATGCAGCGGGTGTAGATAGTTCAGAAATTTTAACCTCTACAGAAAAACGGAGAGTGCATCACAAGTTTATCGATGATAAACAAGCTGAAATGGACGCTTTTTTAAAGACAGTAGATACCAATGGCGTTAAGTTAAACGTCGATGTTGTTTGGGAGCGTAGTTTTGATCGCTGGGTTACAGCCCGATGTGAGCAAAAATCTTTCGATTTGATTTTAAAAACTGGCAACCGCTCTGAATCAGCTATGCACGTACCATCCGATTGGCAGTTAATGAGACATTGCCCTGATCCGGTAATGATTGTAGGCGGAAAGGAATGGCATGAAGGTGGTATCGTTTTAGCTGCGCTAGATTTAGGCTCTTCAAGTGAAACATCACTTCGTTTAAATGAAGAAATATTGAAGTATAGCTTCGCATTAGCTGAGGCTACTAAAAGTGAAATACATGCATGTTACTCAATTTCTTTGCCATCAGCGGTTGCAAAACTAGATTTTATTGATAGTGATGCTTATGAAAAGAAAATGAAAGAATCAATTGACCCGATTATTTCTAAACTAATTTCTGAAAAAGGTTTAAAACGAGAACATTTACATTTAGTGACGGGTCGTCCCGCAAAGGAAATAGTCAGAATTTCTGATAAAATCAATGCTGATATCGTGGTGATGGGTAATAAAACTCGTCCGAGCTTACGTGGTAGACTGTTAGGCAATACAGCACAAAATGTGCTTCACAAAATTAATGCAGATGTTGCTATAGTCAAATCATAGCTAAATATTTATCTAAACTATGGGAAATTCGTGGCCGACGAACTAAAAGATGATACCAAGCCTATTACGTTAGACGATTTTACAGGGTTGTTAATACATTCCTATAATAATCATCTGTCTAGCATAATGGGCTACGCTGAATTGGCACTTCTTGAATGTAAAGATGTTAAAGTTGGTGAGCGTTTAAATAAATCTTTAGAGTCTGGTATTTCAGCAGTTCATTTTGGCAAATCAATTCTAGCTTCTATCGGTAGACTTCAGGTTTCTCGCTCTGAAATTAATTTTAATTCCTGGCTTGTTTCGTTTATTGAGTCTTTACAATCTGACTTTGAAGATAATGAGTTGGTTATTGAAAACTTGGTTCCCGACGATGTTGAAATTCACACTGATTTTTCTTGGTTTACCGAATGTTGTATCGACCTGATCCGCTTTCTTTTATCCTATGACGCTAAAGCCGATTTGACGTTTAATAGTGAAATAGAAAATGTCACTATTAAAGATGCAGAGTCTAAAGCTGCAGGAAAGCATCCAGCATTTGAAGAAAGAATTGTTATTAATATTAATAGCGAACAAGTTGAGTTAGATGATAACCAACAAGAATGGTTATTTACACCTTTTTATTCTAGTCTTCTTCTTCTTGGCGAAAAGGATATTGGCTTAGCCAAAGCAAAAGGTTTTTTTGAGCAAATAGGTGCTTCAATAGAGTGGGATAACGAATCAGGTTTTACTATTGAAATTCCAATTGTCTCAACTGAATAAATTAATTCTTGAGTCTTTATATTAGGTAAAAACTTGAAGTCATTTGTCGCCCTAGGTATTGAATATAATGGACGTTCCTATTGTGGTTGGCAAAAACAATCACATTCTCCCTCGGTTCAAGAACCTTTAGAAAAAGCCCTATCCAATATCTGTGCACAAGAGGTTAAAGTATTTTGTGCTGGTAGAACCGATACGGGTGTACATGCGACTAATCAAGTCGTACATTTTGAATTTGAAGGGGCTCGCCCTAAAACAGCTTGGTTAAGAGGCGTGAATAATCATTTACCTAACGATATTTCAGTCGTTTGGGCAAAGGAAGTCAATCAAGATTTTCATGCGAGATTTTCCGCTACTTCACGTACCTATCGCTATATTATCCAAAATACTCAAAGTCCCAATGCCACGCTTAACGGTCTTGTCACTTGGCATAGACCCCTGCTAAATGAAGCTTTGATGAATGAAGGCGCCCAATACTTATTAGGTAAACACGACTTTAAATCGTTTCAAGCAAGTGGTTGCCAAGCGAATACGTCGATAAGAACAGTTGAATCTATCGAAGTTAATCGAAGCGGTCATTTTATTACGATGCAAGTAACTGCGAATGCTTTTTTACTTCATATGGTTAGAAATGTTATTGGCTGTTTATTGCAAATAGGCGAGGGCAGACAGTCGCCTGATTTTGTTAAAAGGCTAATTGCAATGAAAGATAGAACCAAGGCGCCTGAAACAGCTAAACCCAATGGTTTATATTTAATTGGTGTCGGATATCCAGAGGCTTTTTCTTTGCCTAAAAATGAGATCCTACCCTTAGGTTGGTCGAAATGATTTCGCTCAATAAAAAACGAAACACTAAAGGTTTATGAATGAAAAGAAATAAAAAAGAGTGGGATGAATTCCAAACTTATTTGAAAGAGTTTTCCAGGTTGAGCGAACAGTTTATTGCGCGATTGGATGAACAAAACGTGGCTAAACTCGATGTGCAATTACCTCAATTATCCTTACCCGAAGAGGGTAATGATTTTTCTGAATGCGTTGAACTTCTTGAAAAACAAATCATCCCACAACTTTCAGCTGCTCGAGGTTCACGTTATTGGGCTTTTGTAACCGGTGGAGCAACGCCGATTGCTACTATGGCCGATTGGCTGGTTTCAATTTTTGACCAGAACGTGCACAAGGCTGGCGATTCTGTCGCAACTTTAGTTGAGCGTCAAGCGGTAGACTGGTTGTTAGAATTATTTGATTTACCTAAGACTTTTAGTGGATTAATGACTTCTGGAGGAACGGCATGTAACTTTTTAGGAATGTGTGTTGCTAGACAATATGCGGGCAAGTTGCAGGGAATTGACGTGGCAAAAGAGGGCGTTTTTAATCTAGATGTTGAAATATTTTCTACAACACCACATGCGAGTACTATAAAAGCGTTGGGAATGTCTGGAATTGGACAAAAGAGTATTACAAGAATAGCCTCTATAAATAATACCGAGAAAATGGATGTTGATGATCTTAAAGCCAAAATATCAGCCAGTCATGCCAAAGCAAAAATTGTTATTGCTAGTGCGGGTACAGTCACAGCAACTGATTTTGATGATCTAGATAAAGTGTCGGATGTTTGTGAACTACATAAAGCATGGCTACATGTCGACGGTGCGTTTGGTTTATTTGAACGAGTTGCTAATGGAGCTAATGGTAAAACAAAAGGGATTGATAGAGCCGACTCGATTACCGTGGATTGTCATAAATGGCTAAATGTTCCTTACGATTGTGGCACTTTTTTAACTCGCCATTTAGATTTATTAGAAGAAAGTTTTGATGTGCCTGCGAGGTATTTAGCCAATGATTCTGGCACAGCTGATTTCATGTCATTGGGTGTTGAAAATTCACGTCGATTTAGAGCGTTACCGGTTTGGATGAATCTATTGGCTTATGGTAAACAGGGGATTAAATCGTGGGTTAATAATAATATTCAGTTATCAAAAACATTAGCTGATTGGATTGAACAGTCCGAACATTACGAGCTAAGTTATCCATGTCAAATGAATGTTATTTTATTCAGAATCAATGCTTCAGGTCTCACAGATGAAGAAGCCGATATAAAGACCATTGAGCTGATGAATAAAATAAACACGGACGGGCGGATCTTTATTAGCCCTGGTCAATGGCAGGGTCGAGAAGTTATCAGGCTATGTATCAGTAACTGGCAAACGGATAGTTCTGATATTGAAATTGCTAAAAAATTATTAACGGAATTGGCAGATTCTAAATCATAATAGATACAGCTAACAGCTACTAACGGATAACCAATTAGGATGGCAAAAATCTTTTCCAACATATCCAGTACATCGCTAGCTAAAACTAAAAAATCAGGGGTTTTGTATAAAATATTTTTCTATCTAATTGATCGCGTCGTAGGGCTTAATAGCCTAAATCAATTTTATCTTGAAAGTGAATTGGCTGGATTAGAAAAGCAAACATTCTCAATACAACTTTTAAAAAAACTAGGTGTTTCTATCGTGGGAGAAAAAGCAATTCTCGAAAACATCCCTGAAGTTGGCGGTTGTATTCTCGTTTGTAATCACCCATATGGAATGGTTGAGGGGGTTGTGCTTGCAAAATTAGTTAATAGTAAACGCAAAGATACTAAGATCATGGCAAATGTTGGTCTAAAAATATTTAAGGAGATCGAAGATTTCTTTATCTTTGCTGATCCGCTTAAGCCTAAATCGCCAATTAATATCTCTGCCATTAAAAAGAGTTTTAAGCATGTGAAAAATGGTGGTGTTTTGGTTATATTTCCCGCTGGTCGTGTTTCCTTTTATCAAAAAGACAAGAAAGCTATTGTTGATGCTGAATGGAATCGAATCGCTATCCAAATAGGTCAAAAGGTTGATGCCCCTATTTTGCCTATTTTTATCTCTGGATGTAACTCTTCGCTGTTTCATTGGTTAGGAAGAATATACTATCGATTTCGCTTGCTGATGTTAGCTAGAGAAATGCTGAAACTAAAGGGAAAGAATATCAATTTGAAAACCAATGGGATAATCAATAGTAAACTACTTGATGTTTTTGAGACACCTCAACAAAAAAATGATTTTGTAAGAGCACAATGCTATTTAAACGACGAGCGATATATAAAACCGTGGCCAGATTGTGTAGCGAATAATAATTATAAAAAAATTATAGAGTCGATAAATCCTACAATACTCGAAAAAGAAATTGAACAACTGCCTTGTGATCAAACTCTCTTGAGTTTTAAATCCTTTACCGTCTATTTTGCTTACTATGAGCAGATTCCCAATTGTGTGAAAGAGATAGCCAGATTGCGTGAAGTCACCTTTAGGCAATTGAATGAGGGCAGTGGTGAGGCATCTGATACCGATGAATTTGATAAAACCTATACACATTTATTTATATACGATCATAAAAATAGCGAAATTATCGGTGCATATCGAATGGGGCAAACGGATCGCCTGCTTCAAAGTAGTCTTTCATCAAAGTCTGGTCTAAAAATGCCTAATTTAGAAAATCCTGATTTAAAAAAACTATATCTGTCACAAATGTTCGACTTTGATCATGGCTTTGTTAACTTAACAGAACCTTGTTTAGAAATGGGGCGCTCTTTTATCATAGAAGCCCATCAAAATAGTTTTCATGGCTTATTATTGCTTTGGAAAGGGATTGGTGCATTTGTTAGTTTACATCCGCAATATCGAATTTTGTATGGAACCGTTTCTTTGAGTAAAACATACACGACTCAATCGGTAGCTCTAATCAATGAAGTATTGGTTAAAAATAAAGCGCAAGATCAAACGAGTAAAAAGAATAAGAAAATGGTGTTACCAAGGCATCAATTTGAGTTTCCATTGTCTCCTGAATTAATTCATTATTTTGCATCTAACTCATTAAACTTGGAACAGTTGTCCGCTTTCATCACATCGGTAGAGCCTGACGGAAAGGATATTCCTGTTCTTTTAAAACAATATTATAAACTTAACGCAGAATTTCACTGTATGGCGATTGATAAAAACTTTAGTGATACACCAGGGTTATTACTTAGTGTGCATTTACCGAGCGCTCCGGATAAATTGTTGAAACTTTATCTGGGAAAGAAAAAGCAAGAATATTTAGATTTTTCTGGAAAGTAGAAAGTAGAATCATTAATGATTAATTCGTTTAATAGTTTGTACTCTTGTAGATTGATTGAGGTTGTCAAAATACCCAAACTTAATTTCATCGCTAACCGATATATGACTAATGCTGACCGTTCTAGCATCCTCTCTAATCATATTAACCGACATCGAAGTATCTGTTTCAGTCGAAAAATGATATGCCTTTAATTGTGAACTTGATGAAAGTGAATCGTTACACATTGCATCAAATGTTTCTTTTCTTGCTTGACGGGCTTCTCTTAAATTAATACTGGATGAAGTGATTGGTAAATCGTTAGCGCTAATGTTTAGTATGCTAATATTTTCACCGTCCCAATTTAATGATTGGATGCCACCGCTTGTTTGAGTCAATTGATTCGAGAAAACAATGAGTTTAAATGGTTTGTAATTGGTTAAATTTAACTGGTTTAAATGTTCTTTGATTGAGTCACTCGTTAGTTTTATATTTTCACTAACTTGTAAATTTAGTAAAGAAAGAATGATGTCACCACGGCTCAGAAATTTATGATGATCAAAAACAAATGATTGGATCGATTCTTTAGGATAATTATTGAGTAAGGCTAAACTCATTCCATATTGATCGACAGCTAACCAAGTGCCGTCTCTGCTAGAAATAGTTTGTTCGCTGACATCGATTGGATATATTGATTGTAGCAGGACATTGAATTCGGGAGGAATTGCTTTTGGACGTGAATATTGTTCATCGCGATTAAAAAATAGCTCGTAACCTTTTTTGGTTAGCCCAAAAGTTAAAGTACACATAATAGTTTTATTTAAATTTAGGTCAGACTATTATACGGATTCTGTCGGTTTTGAGTTGACTGATTCTACTTGCTCAGTAGTGTTTCTCAAAAACGTTGCTGTAGCAGGAGCAATACCAAAATTATAGGGTGTATAACTTTTATCGCTTTTTATTTGATTCTTAATAATCTGTGAAATAATGGCGTAATGATGAATTGCATGACTACCAGCGAAAATTAATTCTCTTGCTATATTTGATTCTATGCTAACAATCTCTTTTCTTATAATTGACACTTCGGTAGTTAGTGTTATTTTCCTATTGATGTCGGTCGCTGTTAGCTCGCTGATCCAATTGGATAGAAATGTTAATTTTTGTATAGCAAGTTGCGGGTTTTTCTCTACAGAAGCTCCTCTTGAACGGATATTGTAATCTACTTCGCCTGAAATAAAACCGTTTCGGATTGATTCATAATGATCAATGATATGCCGGATATGAGAGCCAGCAGAGCTTTCAAACTTTGGCGTTATGACTTGGCTATAATCTTTACCATCTACAGATTGTAGAAAAATAATAGCTTGTTCAATTATCTCGATTTGACTTTGAATCATTTTAAAATCGGCCCTTGCCTTTTCTACTTTAATTAATCAGTTTGTCGTTATGATTCTAGAGTTCTATGAACTTAAAAAGTTACAGTTTTGATATCGTTAGAATTTCCAAGGGTCGGAGTCGCCGTTAATAATTAATTATACTTCAAACTTAAAATATCTCCTGATAATAGGATAAATTTTCAGCGTTAGAGCTACTCCGACCCCATTTTTATTCTAGAATTTAACTACCAACCACATTGACGTTCTTTGTTTTGCTCATCAAGCCAAACTTTAAGCGGTGCAAAGTAATCAATAATTGCAGTAGCATCCATTTCTCTTTGTCCAGTCATTGCTTCTAAAGCATCTTGCCAAGGTTTGCTTGCGCCCATTTCTAACATAGAAATTAGTTTAGCACCTGCTTTCTTATTTCCATAAATGGAGCAACGATGTAAAGGACCTTCATTGCCGGCAATTTTACAAAGCTCTCTATGGAATTGGAACTGTAAAATTCTAGCTAAGAAATAACGAGAGTAGGGCGTGTTACCGGGAACATGGTATTTAGCACCTGGATCAAAGTCAGCTTCGGTTCTTTCTATTGGAGCTTTAATACCTTGGTACTTTTCTCTTAGATCCCACCAAGCTTTGTTATATTGCTCGGTAGGGATTTCACCACTAAAAACACCCCAACGCCATTTATCTACTAACAAACCGAAAGGTAAAAATGAAACACCCGCCATGGCTTTTTTCATTAGAAAGGGTAAATCACCAGAGGCATCAGGCTCTTCCTCAATCAAACCAATTTCTTTTAGATATTTTGGCGTGATAGACAATGCAATAGTGTCGCCAATAGCTTCATGGAAACCATCATTGGCACTGTTTCTATATAAGAAATCTTGTTTTAAATTATAAGCACGTTGATAAAAATTATGTCCTAATTCGTGGTGAATAACCGAGAAATCTTCACCGGTTTTATTAATACACATTTTTATTCTGTAATCAGTGGTACTTAAATCCCATGCACTCGCGTGACACTGCACATCGCGATCTCTAGGTTTAGTAAAGAGAGACTTCGTCCAAAAAGTATCAGGTAACGGCTTAAAACCCAAAGAGGTGAAAAAGTTTTCAGCGGTTCTTACCATGGCTTTTTCATCGTAGCCTTTAATTTCTAATCGTTTAGTCACGTCAATAGCAGGAGTGTCAGATTTTGGAGCGACTTCTTCATAGATATTTTCCCAGCTTTGCGCCCACATGTTGCCTAGTAAGTGAGCCGGAATTGGCTGGGTTAAAGAAACAACTTCATCACCATATTTTTCATTTAACTTAGCTCTAACGTGGCATTGCAATGAATCATAAAGTGGTTTAACTTGTCCCCAAACACGATCCATATCCAATGCGAATTCATCCGCAGGCATGTCATATTTAGAACGCCATAATGCGCCGGTATCGGCATAACCTAATTGCTTTGACCCTTCATTCGCAATTTCTACCATGCGTTGGTAGCTATCACGCATTTGGGGTGAAATCTTGCGCCAGTTAGTCCAAGCTTCTAACATTTCTTCAGGATCATCTGAATCTGCCATAACTTTACTTAAATCACCTAACACAAAACATTCGCCTTCAGCGGTACATCCTTTTGCATAGGTTGCATCTAAATTAGAGGTGATTTTTGATAGTTCTGCAGTTTTAGCATCGTCTGAAGGAGCTGGTAAAACTAAACCCGATTTAAGCGCATCTAACTTTCGGCGGGTATCATAATCGAGTTCTAAATCTTTAAACTGCTTGGTTCCTAACGCTAACGCGACACTCTTTTTAGTAGATTCTTCGCCAAATTTAGCGGCAACTGCACTAGTATCATCGGTCACAAAATTGGCTTGGATCCAATAAGCTTTACCGACTATTTCATAGTCTGCTTCTAGTGATTTTTCCGCATTTGCCACGTACTTTTTTGCATCATCGATTGAAACAACGGCAACTTTAGGTTCTGCTATTTGTTTTTCTTCAGTTTGCTGTTGGCAACCGAGCAACAAAGCACTAATAATAAGTGCTAGGCTAGTTTTATTCATAGGTTTTAATGTCCTTGTTTGATTCTTTTGATATTTAAACTACTTGAAAATTATATCACTTTTTCTTAGGTAGCTGTAACCCCAGCTGAACACCTCGCCATCGAGCAAAAATCATCCCGCCGCCTAAAAACATGCTGGCAAAAATGACTTCTAAAATGATGGGTATTATTTCATTAAACGAAGTGATTAAAGAAGTTAAACCGTGGCATATGTAGATAACCGCAATAAAACCCGACCATGCGTGTGTATAGGCTTTGCCTTTAATCAAACCAAACATGGGAAATATCAATGGAATAAGCCAAAGAATCGTCATGGTTTTACTGGAGTATTGCGATGATGGATACCACCACAAATTCCAGATCGGAATCAAAATCACCAGTGCCCAATAGCCAATCAAAGTGACTTTATGAGCCTTTAGCATGGAATCGCTTGGTGCTTMAAKTRWYTYYAYKWSMYYYKASYRWGSWWKYKSYWRKTSRSYYWMTKGMWATTTNTKKCTYTTCTARYKCTGTTTCGTCWATTTCGTTWTTCATTTAAACCCTTGTMTTTTARKTSTTAMYWTYKTTKKWMWTWKKTSTTWCWWKTYWTYAAWTWATCTATTRCTTSGCKAGYTKTGTYGCAAATTTTGCAAYRCGYTTACCTTGAGCCTTAGCTAAAAKTTTYTCTTCTTCGGATATCGAATGTTCATTGTTAAYGCCTGACCAATGACTAACRCCATAGGGRGTRCCTCCGCTTTTTGTATGMAGTAGRCTMGTTTCYGAATAGGGYAAACCGCAAATRACCATGCCATGATGTAAAAAAGGGATCATCATACTCAATAARACCGCTTCTTGACCACCRTGTAAACTACTTGCTGAAGTGAAAAAGCTAACYGGTTTGTCGGTTAATTTTGAATTCATCCAWARYTCACTGGTTTGGTCGATAAAATATTTTAAAGGCGCTGACATATTGCCAAATCGAGAAGGGCTACCAACGATCAATCCATCGCAATTAGCAAGATCTTGTAAATTGACATAACAATCTCCTGAATCAGGGATTGCTTCCTCAGTCTTTTCATTATTGGCCGATATTCTAGGTACCGTCCTAATGACTGCTTCAGAACCATACTCCTCAACACCACGCGCAATTAAATGAGCAAGTTGTTTGGTTTTACCTGCGGAGGAGTAATACAAGACTAAGATTGAGCTCATAGCTTTGACCTTATCGTTATATAGCCATTAATCATTGAGAAAAAGTTAATGGGATGATGTTAAAGGATCGCAAGTACGCTTTCAGGCGGTCTTCCAATGGTTGCTTTGCCATTGGCAATAACAATGGGCCGTTCGATGACTTTAGGAAATTTAACCATCAGTTTAATTTGCTCAGACTCCTTTAAGCTCAAATTATCTAACCCTGACACTTTGTATTCACTTTCTCTCTTTCTCATGAGCTCTTGAGGCTCTAGCTTAAGTAAACTTAAAACTGTGGTAAGCTCATCAATTGATGGAGGAGTCTCAAGGTAATTGATTATCTCTGGCTCTATTCCTTGTTCTTGAATCAAGGCTAGTGTTTGTCGAGATTTTGAACATCGGGGATTATGATAGATTTTCACTTGAGACATAGATAATTTATCCTAACTATTGTTAAAAAGGGATTGTCGACTATTTTAAGGCTTAATTGATATGGAAGAAAGCATGAATTATTGGAAAATCTTTATAAAAGATTTATTTTCAAGATTTCAGACCGATAAATGTAGTTCTGTGGCTGCTGAGCTTACGGTTACTAGCCTATTAGCTCTTGTTCCACTAACGACTTTGGTTTTTGCTTTATTAGCGATGATCCCTAATTTTGAAGATATAGCGTTAAAGCTTCAGCAGWTTSTATTCACTTATTTTGTWCCMACTTCTGGCGATTCTATTCAAAACCAYTTAATCGAATTTGTTAATAAAGCMAAAAGTATGAGTGGWYTAGGTTTCTTAATGCTTTTTATTACCGCATTAATGATGATGAGAACCATYGAYCGWAGTTTTAATCAYATTTGGAAGATTAAAAAAAYRCAGTCTAARGTRAGAACGTTTTTGGTTTATTGGGCKGTMYTAACKYTRGGKCCGRTAGCGTTAGGYGCYAGTATATTTATAACTTCATATATCAATTCTTTACCTCTTWTTAGCGAAGTTGTGTCYCAAGAAAATTTTTGGTTTAAAACMTTAYTGCCGTTTTTTATGGCKAGYATTGCCTTTTCWGTSATGTATTTGGTGATWCCTAACCGAAAAATATTGATCTCACATGCWATTKMCTCKGGKTTTGTTTCAGCCTTGTTKTTTGARTTGGCAAAGTCRGGTTTTGGTATTTTYATAAARTATTTTTCAACCTATGAAATTGTATTTGGAGCGCTAGCTTCWATYCCTYTRTTTTTAATATGGATTTAYGTAAGCTGGAATATTGTGCTTTTTGGTGCGGAGGTTTGTTATGGGTTAGCCAATGACCGTCCTAACCAAATTGTTTCATTCACTAGTAACTATATTAGAAAATTTGAAGCGTTAATTGAATTGGCTAAAGCACAAAATAAAGGGAAATCTATTTCTTTAAATGAGAGAGAAATCGCAAACGGACATGAGCAAAATATAGATTTCAATAAGAATATTAGCTTTGGTTATATTGATTTAATTGAATTAGTGGAAGAAAATATTGCGATAGAGTCTAATGATTCTAACTTTTGTCTAAAGGGAAACGCTAGTAGCTTGACTTATTCTTTGCTCTTTAAGGAACTACTCGCTAATTATCCTAGCAACGCAATCATCATAGAAAGTGGACTAAATGAGAAAAGCAAGGCGGATATACTTAAATTAAGAGTAACAATAGAGGATTTTCTTAAAAAGCCATTAATGAACGAATAAAAAAACTAATGATCGCCGGGTAAACGAACTTCATTAAGTGTATCCGGATCAATATCAAAGCCTTCAATCTCGCCATCAGTATCACCACTTTCATGTGGAACTGAAGTCCAAGGAATAACATCGGATACGTCTTCTAAAACTTCCTCAGCTAACTCGTCTCTTAACTCAAAAGTTTGATAGAAAAATCGATCAATACAAGAGGTCGATTCAACTCTCGCTCTGGGTCTGACTTCAACGGGATCGTCATAACCTAGCATGGCATAGACTCTATCGCTGTTATAAGAATCTTTAGCTGTAATGATTGTTGGTGCGTCACTGCCATTCAATTGTGTAGAAGAAACAACTAAACCTGGTTGACCTCCTTTTTCATTTTGACCTTGATGTAAAACCAATCGAACCGGTGTATAACGCCCATCAATGTATTCTAAACCTAACATTGTGCCGTTGTTTTTATCACCGGTATGCCAGCGACAAATCGCTAAGCGCCAGTGTGGAGCAGGGTTATCGTCCATATACTCTCTAATCAGAGCAATGTTTCCTAAATCAACATAGGGCAACATAAATTGTCTTGTACATATACCGATACCGCCACTGCTGACGTTTATCGCATCCCAAGATAGTTGTTGAACGTCTTTATGCTGGGTTAAGCTAATAATTTCATCCGCTGATAAAGTTGTTCCATCTTTTTGCGAAACACGTCCAAGTATGCGAATAATGTCTCTTAATCCCCAAACGACGTCAATTTTCGAAACAATAGGATATCGCCGGTTATTTCTTTCGATCCGTTCATTCCAATGCCGACTAACATGCTTCCACAGATAAGACGCTGTTGACAGTTTTATCGATTTCTTAAAGCTATTCTCGGGTATTTTACCTTTTTCATCTAAGGTTTCAGCGTCAAAATTTACTTGCCTTAATAAGTCATAAGTAAGCAATAAACGAATTTTCGGGTCTTCAGGGTCATCAAGTTCCTGAGTAACGAAGTTTGGTTTGTTTTCACTACTAATATCAATAATAAAACATTCATCTTTTCTAAAGTCGTCTGGATTTTCTGAAATTCTGGCTAATTTCACCCACAAATGTAAATAGTGAAACAGATACCAATGCTCACCACGGTCAAGATGGTAAGGATCTGCAAGCGCAAGAAGGCAATTTCTAATGTAATTTTGCTCGATAACTGGCAAGCAATAGCTTTTATCGTTATCTATTTCTATTTCTGTGTACTCGTTTTTGCCAGCATAGGCATATAAAGAATTGATTTCTCGCCATAGGTAAATAGGGATGGGTGAATAAAGTTCGTATTGTTCAATCAGCATTAACCCTAGATAGAAGATAGAAAAAGCAATCGAACGAATTTTAATTTTGTTTTTACCAAAAAACTGTCGTTTACCTTGGGCATCACTCACGATTATTTTATGCGCAAACGCCATTTCCCGTGTAAATATGTGTAATTGATCGACCATTCTGTCATTAGCCGAATGACTTTTTAATGAGGCTTTAACATTAGGTCTAAAATAATCGTGTACAAAAGTATAGGTTTCGTCAAAAAGCATCACCAGCTCTGAACGTTGCTTATAAGAAAGCTCTGTTCGATTGAGACTTGATATTGCTCTAGTGACTTCGGGCAGGGTCTTAGACATGTCAGCTAGTGGCAATGCTTTCAACCACTGAGCCAATTTATTCGGTACAGTCTCGACCAATATATGTTGACCGTCCTGCTGTGAAGGTATTGTTAGTTTAATTCTTTCCATGTAAGTAAAAGTATAGCCCAATTAACTTATTTTAGGTTAAATATCTGGGACAAATGTTTAACGATCCTTGTTATTTCCATTTATCAATATTTTGTCTGCTAACTAATTGATTAATAGTCAACTATCCGTGATAATTCGAATGCACTTGGCTTAAAGCATGATATATAATCCAAATAAACCACATAAGAGAAAACAATAAAGCAATATAATGGTTAAAACTATATCACAATTAAAGATGTTATTCCTATGCTTAGTTATGGCATTTTTATCTTCTTGTCAGCTAAAACCAGACTTTATTTATCTGTCGGGGCAGCCTGGTTATTTAAATGACTTAAAAGGGCAATGGGTTATTGTTAACTTTTGGGCTGAATGGTGCTCGCCCTGTCGAAAAGAAGTGAAAATTCTTTCAGAAATCGTTGATAAGCAGCAAATTGATAACCTTTCTATCATTGGCATCAGTTATGACCCGTTAGAAGTTGATGAATTAAAGCGAATAGTGGCAGAGTGGCAGTTTAGCTATCCCGTTATTTCAACTAATCCGGTTCCCATTTTACCCTTTACACTTCCTAATCAATTGCCTGCTTTGTATATTTTATCTCCGGAATTAGAGCTGGTCGCTAAAGTTTCAGGTGAGCAAAATCTTGAAAGTATCAACAAACTGTTGAATTCCTTACGTAATAAAAACAATTAATACTTTATACCCGCATAAATACCGCGTTTTGTGAGCTAGTCTAGGTTTCCTCATCATCGTGTGAGATAAGATTCTGAGCTTGATTTTAACCTACTAATATTATGTCTAAATGGTTAATTAAATGAACTGTGTAGTTTGTTTTATAGACTATAATTAGACTCATATTTAAAACACACATTAAAAATCCCTTATCGGTTTGAATATCTATTTAAGTACAAAGAGAAATAAGATTATGCCTTTGGTTCAAGATAAATTTTTGTTTAAGTCTGCTGTCTCGTTAGTGTTTGCTTTTTGCTGCTCTTCAATAGCTGCTGAATCCGTTGAAAATAGTGGCGTAGAGAGTACGAATTCAAAGATATTTGAAATGTTTGATGAAAAYRAYGAYTTAGAGGGTWCTGGAAACKTARAAGMTGRAAAWTTRAANNATTWAAMCARKWMWTYGANNAWAYAAATRAWMMRSTMRCCGAACAATCTGAAAACCTAGACGATAACCGTTCAACATCGGAAAAGTTAGRAGCGTTAAAACAGGATGTAATAGCGGTTAATCGCGATTTATTTATTTTAGAAGAAGATCTTCTTTTTCCAGCGTCTACACAAGTAGCACTTTATTTCTCCGTTGATATTGGTTACTTTTTTGCTTTAGATAATTTGAAGCTAAAAATCGATGATAAACAAGTCACTCACCATTTATATACTGAGAAAGATGTTGACGCCTTATATAGAGGAGCAATTCAAAAGGCGTATATCGGCAATATTAATAGTGGCAAACATGAACTAGTGGCTCTAATTGTTGGTACAGGTCCTCATAATAGATCTTATCGCAAAGCCGTTTCATTCACATTCCAAAAAGCTACTGGCGCTAAAGCCATAGAGATACAACTTCGAGACGATTCAGGAAAAATGCAACCTACTCTTAATGTTGTTGAATGGTAGGGTTCTCGACGGTGAAAGCAAATTCTAGTAATCAGTTATTGATATACATCAATAACGCCATAAAGATAAAGGCTTTTATTTGGCTTGCTCTAATAATTTCTATTAGTAGTTGT
Source organism: Gammaproteobacteria bacterium (assembly GCA_002401655.1). Classification (GTDB taxonomy): domain Bacteria; phylum Pseudomonadota; class Gammaproteobacteria; order Enterobacterales; family Kangiellaceae. The sequence continues at coordinate 16,570 of NVTT01000022.1, forward strand.
TCATTGTTTGGTGGCTCTGATGACGGACTACTCAAAGACCCTGAAATCCTCACTCAAAAAGAAAGAGAAAACCTAAAGAAACCTGTGTACCTTCAAGATTTAGCCTACGGAGAGATCTTATATGATTATTATAGAGGCAAAGAACTTAACGCGTTAACTAAGATCTTAATTGCACAAAAACACGATGCTCTACCTCATCACAAAAACCGAGCAGAGCTTTTGTCCGGCGCTATCTATCTTAATCTTGGAATGTTGAATATGGCAAAGGCTATATTTGACAAATTACTAACCGATAAAGACCTCCAAAATGAACTTCTTGCCAGAATCAATTTCTACTTAAATAAATTGCATTATAAACAAGGGGATTACATTCAAGCTGAACACGGATTGAAAAAAGTCTACAACCAACTTTCTGATCGGTACAGAGATGAAAGTTTAATTATGTTAAGTAATATAGCTCTTTCGAATAAAGATTTAGACAATGCCAAGCAGTGGCTAATCAAGATAAGTAATGAATCAGATTTTGCAACTTACGTTCGGTTCAATTTAGGTGTTCTTTGGTTACAGCAGGGTGAGTTAAATCAGTCTTTGCCTTTTTTAGRAAGAGTCTATGTMACTCTYGARCCTWCAGARCTTCAACGTACRTTRCARGACAGAGCRAGTGTTGCTTTAGGWTTTCATTATTTAAGAARYAAACAATTCRAACAAGCTAAYMGYMAATTYAAACAAGTAAGGYTAACTTCRCCATCRACRAAYAAAGCRCTTTTGGGAATTGGTTGGACTTATATTGAACAAGARGATTATGWAAAAGCGCTWARCCATTGGYTAAARTTRATTTCYAAAGATGTTAGAGATCTAGCCGTRCAAGAAGCTTTGTTGGCAATTCCTTATGCCTATCAAAAACTAGATGCAATGAACGAATCATTAGAACAATATTTGTTAGCATCAAGCGTATTCCAAACTCAAATTGAACTGATTGAAAAAATTGAAGATAGAGTGGCTTACGGAAATCTCGTGGAAAATTTAGTGGCGAATCTTATCGCATCTAGTACCGACGAAAACGAGATAGGTTCTTCTAATTTCAGAGTGACTGATGGGCAAGTCAAAGACTCGAAACTTTTTGGCGATGAATATGATTATTACATCTATGAGCTGCTAGCAAAAAACAGCTTTAATCAAGGTTTCCGAAACTATCAAAAACTGGGAGCATTAGCACAAATCCTGGATCATTGGGAAAGTCAGCTGCCGATTTTTTCTCAAATGGTAAGCGCTAATCAAACAAGATACCAAGAACACCTTCCTCGTATTGAAAGATATTTAGTAGCAGATGCAGACAATGGATATCAACAGCTTTACACGCAAGTTGAAAATGATATTACGCAATTAAAACAAAACAAAGAGTTGCATTTGCTCGCTAATAAAAAGCAAAAAGAAATTTATAATCGACTAGCTAGATTACAAGATCGATTAAATACGATACCAGCAAGTATGATTTCTGATGATGTCCGAACCAAAACAAGAAGAGCGAAAGGTTTACTGATGTGGCAATTCCAAGAAAATAGCCAAGCTAAAATTTGGGAGCTAGAAAAGTCACAAATAGAAATATCGCAACAATTGAAATTATTGACTCAAAGAAAAATATCACTAGCAAAAGCTAGAGAGAAAGCCGGAACAAGATTTTTTGGCGAAGAGCAAAAAATAGCTCAAGGAAAAAATACTATTTTAAGACTAAGAGATAAAATTGAGCAAGAGTCTAATATCCAATCAGATAAAATAAAACAACAAATTCTTGATGTTTTAAAGAAACGTAAAGCGACACTTATACATTTTCAATTACAGTCCGATTTATCGATTGCTAGGCTACATGAAAAAGCACTCGTTATCCCAGAGGACGAGTAAATGTTGATGAATCTAGTTCAAGTGAGACATTCTCTAGTGAGATATATTCTTCCGCAATTAAATCGAATTATTTTATTGCTACTAGCATTAATTGTTAGCTCCTGTGCCAGTTTTAAGTGGATTGATCCATATGAAAAAATTGAACCTAGAACCCAAGAACCAAGAATTTCTTTTATTGATCAAGCTCTGCCTATTATTATCAAACCTTCAAAGTTACCCAGCGTTAATCCAGAACTAGTGATTGAAAGCTATAAACGCTTATTGAAGAGGGGCGATGCAAAAATAAAGATGGAAGCGCTCGCACTTTTAGCGGATCTTAATATGCGTTTAGCCGAGTCTAAAATGACAATAGATGACCCTGGCAAGCTCGCAAATTTGAGTAGCGCAATGAAAGACGCCAGTTTTTCTGAAGCTATAAAACTATACCAAAGACTAATCAATGAGTACCCATCTTATGGAAATATCTCTGCGGTAAAGTATCAATTAGCCCGCGCTCACTCTCTTAATCAACAACCAGAAAAATCCTTAGCATTACTAGACCAAATCGCTATTAACCCGGTAAAAGCAAGTTCGTATGTTGAGAGTCAATTTAGACGAGGTGAGTCTTATTTTGTCTACAAAGATTATGAAGTGGCAGAAAAAGCATATAGCGAAGTGGTTATCAAAGGAGAGAATACTCATTTTTATGATAAAGCATTATATAAAAGAGGTTGGAGCCGCTTTAAATTGAGTTTATATGAAGAAGCTTTGGCGGATTTCTTTTTGCTTTATGACCGCCTGATCAATAATCAAACTACGTTAGGCAAGGATAAAAAATATTTATCCTCCGCTTTGATAACCGATACAAGACGAGTGATTAGTCTAACGTTTTACAACATAGATGGATATCTATCAGTCAACAAACACTTTGCAAAAGTTTCTATGAAGGGTTATGAAAGTAATATCTATAAGTCCTTAGCCGAACTTTATATAACTCAAGAAAGATTTAAAGACGCCGCCGACACCTATATGGGCTTTATTGACTCAAGACCTCTTAGTGAAACTGCACCAAGTTTTCATTCAGAAGTTATCGAAATATATAAGAAGGGTGGTTTCCCTAGTTTAATATTACCAGCGAAAGAAAAGTTTGTTGTTAACTACGGTCGTAATAGTCAATTTTGGTTAAGGCATGAAGGTTCTGTTATTGAACAGATCAAACCATTGCTACGTTTACACCTTGACGACATTTCAATTTATTATCATGCTCAAGCGCAAAAAACTAAAAAAGCTAAAGATTTTCTATTTGCAGCAAAGTGGTATAAAGAGATTTTGGATACTTTTTCAGAACCACAAATTGATTCACAATACCGGTTTCTGTTAGCTGAGACTCTCTATGAAGGTAAGTCATTTCTTGAGTCCGCCAAAGCTTATGATATCGTGGCATATAGTAACCCCAAATCAAAGTACACTAGAGATGCTGCTTATCGCGCATTGATATCTTATCAATCAATTATCTATCCAAAAACTGCGACCGATATAGAAAAATTAACACCTCTTATTTTGAGCGGGTTAAGTTTCGTGGATGCATTCCCTTTAGATAAACAAGCCCCAGATATTTTAGCGAGGGTAGCCGAGCAACAATTGAAAATTCAGGATGTTGGCGCGGCTATTTTAACTAGTAGAAAGTTGCTCGCTTTAAAAATGCCCGTTTCACTCAAACAAAAACAACGTGCTTTAATCATCATTGCCAATGGGTTATTCGACCAAGCGCAATATGCAGAAGCGGAATTGGCGATCAGTGAATTGTTGAGAACTAAAAGTCTCTCTAAAAAAGAGCGAAAGGTCTTTCATCAGCGAAGAGCAGAAAGTATTTATAAGCAAGCAGAAAGTGCTAAACAATCGGGAGATGCTAAGTTAGCAATTTCTTTGTTTCTTAAAATAAATATTTTAGAACCAACGGCTTTGGTTAATGTTAATGCGCAGTATGATGCGGCAACTTTACTTTTGGGCCTAAAATCCTGGGATAGAGCTGAGCGGATATTAGTGAGTTTTAGGAAGAAATATAACAAACATAAATTGGCCAAAAATATCCCAGAGAAGCTGGCATTTATTTATCAAGAACAAAAGGATTGGAATAGTGCCGCTATAGAATTAACGATCATGATAAAGAGTCGACCAGGAACTGACTTTGCGAGAGATGGTAGTTGGAAAATAGCTGAACTCTATTTAAAAGCCAATAATAGAAGTGAAGCCATAAAAGCATTTAAACATTATGTTTGGACTTATCCCGCGCCTTATTTGTTGGCTCAAGAAGGTCGCAATCATTTAATTCAACTTTATAAGAAAATTGGTGACAAAAGCAAAACTGTATTTTGGAGGCAAAAATTGATTCAGTTTTATCATAAAGCTAATGAAAATAACGCTCGAACTAGCTTTTTGACGGCTGAGTCAAAGTTTATTTTGAGTGATCCACTGTTTGAAAAATACCGTTCTATCAAATTGAAATTGCCTCTTGCAAAATCACTAAAAAAGAAACGAAACGCAATGAAGGAATCTTTATCTGCCTTTGAGTCGATTGCAAAATATAAAGTCGCTTTATATACGTCAAAAGCCACCCACCGCATTGCTCTAATCTATCAAATATTATCTGATGACTTAATGTCGTCTACGCGTCCCAAAGGATTAAATGAAGAGGAACTCGAAGAATATGGATATCTGTTAGAAGACCAGGCGTTGCCTTTTGAAGATAAAGCGATCGTTTTTTATGAAATCAATGTGAAGCGTACCCAAGACGGCCTTTATAACTCACCGATTGAAGATAGTCTAAATGCTTTAAGAAAACTTAAACCAGCACAATATGATAAGACTGAAGAGTTAGAGGCGGTAGAAGATGTTATATTTTAATCAAAACGTAATCCGACTAAAATATATATCTCTTTTGGTATTGATTACTCTGCTGGCATCTTGCTCTACGATTCAAAGCCCAAATAAAAGAGACGGAGGTTTGAATATTGAGGGCGATGCGAAAAAAAAGGTTTTTGATGAAGGTGAAAACAACATTCAAAATGAGTTAAATAATGAAAAAGTAGAATCAAATAAGCTACTTGATCCGATGGCTAATATTCAAATTAATACTGAAATAAAAAAAGCTTACAAACAAACGGCTAATTTTATTAAGCGAAAGCAGTACCCAAAAGCTCTTAATTTGATGATCAAAATCAAAGGAAAATACCCACAGCTTTCTGGGCCAAACTATCAAATGGCTCGCATTTATTTACTTCAAAAACAATTTGACAAATCGATTGAGCAAGTGGATGCGAGTATTAAGAAGAATCCAAGAAATTATTACTCTATGTCCCTTAAAGGCGTCATTCTCAAAAATCAGGGTAAGTTTGATGAGGCGAAATTGAGTTATTTAAAAGCAATAGAGACATTCCCCAACTATAGCAAATCGCATCTAAATTTAGGTGTGCTTGCGGATGTCTATTTAGGAGACCTGTCCTTAGCTCTAAGTGAATATAATATCTATATGAGGCTAACGTCAAATAAGGATAAAAAAGTAGCTAATTGGGTACTAGAAGTTGAAAGACGGTTGAAGGCCTCAAAATAGGATTAAATAATGATTATTCACAGACAAAAACTCGTTAAAATACTGTTTTTTATCACGGTCGGATTTTTATCGTCTAATAGTTTCTCTGCGGACGAGAATACGGCTAAACAAGTTATTGAGCAATCTAAAATAGAAGAGACTAAAATTGAAGAAACAGTTCTAGGCATGAATGTCTCCGGCAATAAAGAGGCGCCTAATTTGCTCTACATTATTCCTTGGAAAGATAGTGCTGAACACCAAAAGCCACCGGAAATAAACAGACTAATGGATGAGGTGTTTTCGACAGTCGATCCAGATGTTTATGAAAAAGAGCTAGGCTTTTATCAACAACTGGCAAAAGTAAATTCATCAATCCTAAATAAAGAATGAACATTTGTAATATATTAAGTTTTATTTCACTTTGTGACCCAGTAGAACTTTAAAATTCTAAGAAACAAACTATACTAATCTGATAACAGTAATTATTTGATTACSCAACTGAATCAATATTAAGTTTTAAGCCGTTAGGAGAAAAATATGGCAGAATCATCACAGTCAATCGCAAACACTGCAATTGAACAGCCAGCGCTCGGTACCTATGACACGATCATTAGCTTTATGCAAAATGGTGGTGAATTTATGTACATTATATTGTTTGTGTTTTTTATTGGCATGGCAATCGCCATAGAAAGATTCATTTATTTGACATTAATGAAGTCCAAAAACAAAGCTGCTTGGAATCGTCTTTTACCCGTATTAAATCAAGGTAATTTTAGACAAGCACTAGATATGGCTACAAATTCTAAGTCGGCTATCGGGCGCATCTTAGCTTACGGATTAACAAAGGTTGGACAAGGTAGACGTCATGATGATTTAGAAATGGCGATGGAAGAAGGCATGATGGAAATACTACCTAGACTAGAAAAAAGAACGCCTTATCTAGCGACTTTTGCGAATATAGCAACGCTGCTAGGATTACTTGGTACTATTATGGGCTTGATTAAAGCTTTCACTGCCGTAGCAAATGTTGACCCGGCTGAAAAAGCGAATTTACTTTCTGCCAGTATATCCGTTGCAATGAATACAACGGCATTTGGCTTAATGGCCGCAATACCATTGTTRTTRMTGTTTACKTTTTTACARACWAAAACRACTGAAATTGTKGAYAGTATYGAAATGGCKTCRGTTAAATTCGTTAATTTAATTAGAGCTGCGCGTCCACAAGAAAAGGCCAAAACGCCTCAAAAGCGTCCCGCAAGCTAATTGTTTTTAAAATAGAAAAAAATCGAAAATAGTCCGTAACTAATAAATAATTTAAAAGATTAGAAATATAATTTTATGTTTAATAGACGATCTAAAAAAATGAAAGAGATGAATGCCGAATTAAATATAACGGCATTTATGAACTTAATGGTTGTTTTGGTTCCTTTCCTTTTAATGACAGCTGTATTTTCTCAGGTTTCTATTTTAAACCTGAATCTACCCGCTGGTGCCTCAGAAATAATTGAAACAGAAGAGAAACCGCCTAAAGCGTTAGAAGTAGTTATTCGGAAAAATCGATTGGATGTATTAGAAAGAAATTCAGGTCTTTTGAAAAGCATTCCTAATATTGATGACCAGTATGATTTTGCGGAGCTCAATCAATTTCTTCAACAAGTGAAAGCTCATCCAGAATTTAACACCGATACTGGAATTACTCTATTAATGGAAATGGATACTAATTACGATGCTTTAATTCAAACTATGGATGCCGTTCGTCTTGTTGAATTAGAAGAGAAAGATCGGGATAGTGAAGGTAATACGATTCATGGCGAACTTTTCCCCAATATATCAATGGGTGACGCTCCTCCGGATACATCGAAATTAAAAACGATAACGTCAGGGGATAAAAAATGAAAAAATCCTATCGCGCAGTAAGAATGGAACGACACCATAAAAGACAAAGTGGAAGTAATTTAAATTTAGTTTCATTAATGGATATTTTCACTATTTTGGTGTTCTTCCTATTAGTTAATTCCTCGTCAGTACAACAGTTACCTAGTAGTAAAGACTTAAAACTGCCAACTTCATCTGCACAACAGTTGCCGGAAGAAACAGTGGTTCTATTAGTCAACAAAAATCAAATATTAGTGCAAGGACGTTTTATCGTGAACGTTTCTCAAGTTCTTTCAAATAAAGAGCCTCTAATTAAAGAATTGTTAGAAGAAATGAAGATACAGGCGGCATCAAGTTTAGTTGAAAATGCGGAAGAGGAGGGCTTTGACGTTACCATTATGGGTGACAAGAATATTCCTTATAAACTATTAAGAAAAATATTGGCAACACTGAGTGCGGCAAACTACACAAATATTTCTATGGCAGTTATGAAACGAAATGATTCACCCAAAAGTAGTAGAGAGTAGGAAGAATCATGGCATATAATCCTTCAATGTCTTTTGACCCAGTTCTACCATGGGAAAACAACGCTGAGGAAACTAATCGTTTTCTAAAATTAATCATTTCGGCTATTGTTATTTCTCTTTTAATTAGTAGTATAGTTCCATTTCTTACCGTTGCAAAATTAGACAGAACTAAAGCAACCACAATACCACCGCGTTTAGTTAAAATGATTTTAGAACAAAAGAAGGTGGTTGAACCTCCACCACCACCGCCTCCTGAACCTAAAGAAGAAAAGAAAGAAGAAGAAAAGAAAAAACCTGAAGAAAAAAAGGAAGAGCCTAAACCTGTAGAAGTTAAAACAGCAAAAGAAGTTGCAAAAAAACATATCGCAGTCTTTGATGCTTTGGCTGATTTGAGAGATTTAGCTGATATAGACGAGTTGACGACTAATCAATCCTTGTCGAATGATACAGGCCAAGCTGCAAAAGTTACACGCTCGCTAATTACAAAGAAAGCTACGCAAGGTAGCGGTGGGATTAGAGTTGCAACAGCAAGTCGGTCAAGTGGGGTCGGTGCACTCAAAGGACAAAACGTTACAAAAATTACCAGTAATATAGGTGATGCTGTGGCCAATACAAAAAGAAAAAACAAAAATGGTAGTCAAAAAAGAAGTGAAGAAAATATTCAATTAGCTTTTGATAAAAACAAATCAGCTATTTTTGCTCTATATCATAGAGCTTTAAGAAAAAATCCTAATCTGCAGGGAAGTGTTGTTTTTAGATTGACAATATCGGCCAGTGGGAAAGTAACCGCTTGTAGCATTGACTCAAGTGAAATAGATGATCCAAAATTATTGAAAAGATTGATTTCTAAGATCAAGCGAATTAATTTTGGTGCACAAAGTGTTGTTACTTGGAATGATACCTATCAAATTAACTTCCTTCCAAGTTAGTTAAGAAAAACGACAAAGTAAATTGTTTAATAATGAACCTCTTTTTTCTAAAAGCTAAACTAGTATTCATAACTTTTTCTGTCTGTATTTCTTTTGATGTCGATTGTAAATGGACCAAACACTCTTTTGAAGTAATGGGTACTCAATCAAATATTGAGTTTGAAGTGCTAGATGCAAAAATGGCACCTAATACTTTACAACGGGTTATAGACGAAATGCATCGTATCGATGCGTTAATGAGTCCGTTTAAATCAACGAGTGAATTATCTAAAATCAATCGATTAGCATCAACGCATCCTGTTCACATTAGTAACGAGCTGTATGATTTACTGGTTAAATCTGCAGAATTTTCGAAATTAACCCAAGGCGCCTTTGATATTAGCTTTTCCAGTGTTGGTTACCTATATAACTATAGAACTTCAGTAAGACCGACAGAAAAGCAAATTGAAAATCTTAAAAGAAACATTAATTATCGATCAGTTCAGTTGAACAAAGATAATCAAACTGTCAAATTTGTACAACCTTTGGTTAAAATTGACCTTGGCGGTATTGCAAAAGGTTATGCCGTTGACCAATGTATTCAAATACTAAAGGATAGTGGCGTCGTCAATGCCTATGTTAGTGCGGGTGGAGATAGTCGAATTATTGGAAAAAAAGACGATCGATTGTGGTATATCGGGATCAAACATCCTCGAGATAAAAATAAATTATTAGTAAACTTACCTTTAGAAGAGGTTTCAATTTCTACGTCGGGCGATTATGAACGTTTTTTTGTGAAAGACGGCGTCAGATATCATCATATTATTGACCCAAAGACTGGTGATTCAGCACGGGAACTACAAAGCGTTACCATCCTTGCGCCAAGTTCTACTACAGCCGATGCTCTTTCAACTAGCGTTTTTGTATTGGGACTAGATAAAGGCTTAAAGTTAATTAATGGTCTTTCCGATATATCGGCCATTCTGGTCGACTCTCAAGGACGATTACATTACTCAGACGATATCGCTAGACTAAAATAACCGTTTATAAGCAAATCAACGCCTTATCGAAAAAGATGACCATCAATAATGGAAATGTGATGTTTCTAGGATTATGCAGTTGTCCACCGTTAATGATATAATCTAGTCAAATTAAACGAGTATTTGATTGCTCATTTTAATTGATAGTTTTAGCCATTTTTTAACTCAATATGAAGCCCGTTGAAATATTCATGCATTTATCTTTATTTTATACTTATCGTATTTATTTGGCGCTAATCATTCTGTTAATGGTAGGGAATATCGCTAAAGCGGTAGAAATCTCTAATATTTATCAAGTGGACATTCCAGTGAAAGAGCAAAGTAATAATGCTCGTTGGAAAGCCAGTTTAGAGGGACTAAAACTCGTTCTAGTAAGGCGAAGTGGTAGTCAGCGGATTCTGAATTCTAATGAAGCAAGCGAAGCATTCAAAAAAGTCACTAGTTATCTGCAATCGTCACAATATTCTCGTGAAGAAGAAGTTATTGACGAATACAAGTATATAATTTCACTTTATTTTGAGCCTCGACTAATTGATGAATTAATTAAACGAGCGAATCAATCTCTTTGGGATATTAATCGACCTGTCAGTATTTTGTGGTTAGCGCACGAAGAAGTTGATCAATACTCTACTCTATATAGACGTATAATTACAGAAAATGAGAATGAAATTATTATCAATGATTTAATCAGTAAAAACTCAAAGCGAAGAGGGGTACCGGTTATTCTTCCTTTGATGGATTTGGATGATAGCTTGTTGGTGTCTCAGAGTGATGTCTGGGGAAGGTTTCCAGAAGCGATTGTTGAAGCAAGTAACCGTTATTCGGTAGATTCAATTATTATCGGTAAAATATATCAGCGAAGCGAATTATGGTTTGGACAATTCACTTATTTTAATCAATCTAAAAATATTAGTTTTGAGTATCAATCGGATAATGTCGATTTAATTTATAAACAAATGTTTGATGGTTTGGCTGAAACTTTGTGTGAGCAATATTGCGTCACTCAAACAGTGAGTGCTGGGCATGAACTCCTTATAGGGATTGAGAATATAACTAATTTTGAAATTTTTCAAAAGATTAAAAATTATTTGTCTGATTTATCAGCGGTTCGCCAGGTTGACGTAGTTAACATTCATCAAGATGAAATACTCTTTCGTTTATCATTATTATCGAATGAAAAAGTCGTTATTGAAAGCCTCCGCTTGAACAGGCGTTTAAAGTTTATTGAAAAGCCAGTTGTAGAGAAAATAGGCAAAATGATTACACTGGATAATACTTTACCTATTGAGGGCGAATCTGATAAAGGTGCAGAAAAAACACGAAATTCCTTTTATCAAGAAGAATTTAAAATTGAAAAACCAGAAAACACTAAGGACTCGAAATCCATTTTAAAATCTAAAACAATCTATTATAGATGGGTTAACTAACGTGAATTTAAGTAGACGTTCTATTCCTAATATCATCACTAGCATACGGCTATTTTTACTTATTCCACTCTCTTTCTATCTTTCAAATGAAGATTATACTACCGCACTTTACATATTTTTTGTCGCCGGCGTTTCAGATGCCTTAGATGGCTATCTAGCTAAAAAATATAATTGGACCAGCCATTTTGGAAGTGTTTTGGATCCTTTGGCCGATAAAGCATTACTGGTTATATCAATGGCGATACTCACGTTGAATGGCAAAATTGAGTTGCTGTTATTTTCGTTAGTGGCTTTACGTGATGTCTATATAGTATTTGGTGCGTATTTATATCATAGGAAATTTGGTAAATACAAAATGAACCCCAGTATATATTCAAAATTAAATACATTTTTTCAAATATCAATGGTAACTCTACTCTTAGTCTCTTTAGGTTATCAACATTTGTCCGCTAGTATATTTGTTACTTTAAATTGGATCATATATTTAACTCTTTTCGTTAGTACTCTTCACTATACTATAATTTGGGGCGGTCGTTACTTCAGCAACCATTCTCCTGGTGAATTACCTCAACATTCTGATAAATGAATGCAATCTAATTTTTCAATTTATTGAATTAAAAAGTCTATGTTTCAATTACCTTTAAAAATAAGCCTTGATTCTTCTGCGAAGCTAGAATATTTTTTTGTTGGTTCAAATGCTGAATTAATTGAAAAGCTACGGGGTTACTCAGAAGATGATTCTTATATAGTAGAAGCTAAAGAAATAAATGAGACGGAGGTAGCAATCCCTGGCTCTAGTTTTATATCGCCAGACACAACTAATATGCTTTTTGTTTGGGGCAATCAAAGTTCCGGAAAAACACATTTGGCACAGGCTATTTGTCGTGCGTTTGATCAATCAACTAAKAARWCCTGTGTWTAYTTRCCTCTCRAYAACRAGCARMTYTCATATCAYATACTAGAAGGTCTTGCGGATATCGATCTTGTTTGCATTGATTCCTTAGAATGTGTCCGAGGTAACTATAAATGGCAAGTCGCACTATTTAACCTCTACAATGAGCTAAAAGATTCTAATAAAAAATTAATTATATTTTCGAGAGAAACGCCACTACAAATGCAATTAGAATTGGCGGATTTAACCTCACGTTTATCTTCGATGTCTATTTACAAATTGAGTAAAATAGCTGATGAACATCTAGTTCGATTTATTCAAACAAGTGGAAAGAATATTGGTGTAGAAATCAATATTGAAGTCGCTACTTTTATCTTAAATAGAAGCGACCGCAGTATCATCAATCTAAAAAGAATAATTAGCACACTGGATGAGCAATCTCTTGCCCATCACCGTAAAGTCACCATTCCATTCGTGAAAGAAATATTAGAAATTTAGTCTAAAATAAATTCTTCGCAATCTAATACACTAGCACTCGACAATATACACTCTTTGTGTGTTCTAGTACGAGGTAATATTCTTTCAATGAAAAAATCTAGCACTTGGAATTTTGATTTGATAAAACTTGAAGACTGATTTGATGAATGTGCAACAGTTGCCATTTGTAAAAGCATACTGGCTAAAGAAACATAACCTGAGTACATCATAAAATCAAAAGCAGCTGCTCCAATTTCTTCTGGGTTTTTGTGCCCCTTAGCTGCAACTGATTGAGTTAACATCAACCATTCAACATTGATGTCTTTAATTTTTGTTGCCGCCTTATTAAGAACCTTCGAAAAATAGCTAGAAGAATCAATATCAAGATTCAAAGCCGTATCACAATGCAAATTGATATCCAAAATCCAAGATTGCAACGATTTTCCTTGGTCTCTCATKATTTTTCGACCTRATAAATCGAGYGCTTGGATCCCATTRGTMCCTTCGTAAATCATYGTAATTCGAGMRTCTCTYACTTGTTGYTCWAGCTCCCACTCTTTTATRAAACCATGTCCGCCYARTACTTGAACCGCATGATTGGCGGATTCAAAACCTAATTCAGACATTAGCGCTTTACAGATTGGCGTTAGTAACCCAAGTCGTTCTTCAATTTCGCCATTGGCATCAGCCCCAGATTTAACGTGGTCGAGTAAGGTTGAAACATAAAAAGCTAAGCCTCTACAGCTTTCAATAATGGCCTTTTGACTCATTAGCATTCTTTTTACATCAGGATGAACAATGATAGGATCGGCTACTTTTTCCGGATATTTAGGACCTGAGAGGGAACGCATTTGTAATCGATCTTTCGCGTATGCCAACGATGCGGATCGCGATAAATCAGCTATCGCATATCCTTGAGTACCTGTTGCCAATCGAGCAGCGTTCATCATGGTGAACATATAACTTAAACCTTTATTTTCTTCACCAACTAAGAAACCGATTGAATCATCAAAATTCATCACACAGGTTACAGACGCTTTAATTCCCATTTTGTGCTCTATTGATCCACAAGTCACATTATTATCGGTTGAAAGAGAATTGCCTTCACTCGCACTGTTATCATCCTTTATTTTAGGAACTATAAACAATGAAATACCGCGGGTTCCTTCTGGTGCATCGGGTAGCCTCGCTAACACTAGATGRATGATATTGTCMGACATATCATGCTCTCCMGCRGAAATRAAAATCTTTGTYCCRGAGAKWGARTATTGKYCRTYATCARYTRRTTTYGCWGATGTTTTTARYARACCTAAGTCTGAACCRCAGTGTGCTTCRGTTAAACACATRGTTCCAGTCCAACGYCCTTGRATTAARTTAGGTAAATATCTGTCTTTTARMTGAYTRCTTCCRTGWGCAGACAATGCRGAAATGACKCCATGMGTTAAACCYGCATACATACTCCATGAWGTATTSGCCGAAGCRTTCATTTCAGCMACRCAAATAGCAACACTGGCYGGTAATCCTTGACCWCCATACTYRGTTGAAAAWCCAAGCGAAGCCCAACCGTCRTCRCAAAACTGTTTATAAACMTCTGCAAAGCCWTTAGGYGTTGTMACWTYACCATCATTCCAAGTACACTCMGCRGTRTCTCCWGGATGATTTAATGGAGAAAGCTGTGTYTCSGCRAATTTTGCKGATTCATCGATTATCGCGTTRATTAATTCTGGGTCRCTAGCATCATCAAARCCTAATTTAGAATACARGTCAGTYACTTTTAACCAGTCGTGTARTATGAAYTTCATGTCTTCGACAGGYGCTTTATATTGAGGCATAATCTAATTTCCGTAATACANTTTTAGTGTTTTTAAAGTNMRTWAARRTARTGAAARTARTCGTTATTTTTGAACTTTAATTWTTAATGATAGCAATTTATCTGGTCTGAGTAGTAAGGTCAAGCTAAAAAGCGAACAWTTGTTCGCTTTTTTTTGAATCGATATTGAAGAATAAAAATATGACGAACAATCAATTAAACCCTCTAGCTTTTGGCGGCATTTCACGGCTGTATGGTAGTAATACAAAGGATCTGCTTGCTAACATGCATGTTACAATTATCGGTATTGGCGGTGTCGGAAGCTGGGCTTCAGAAGCATTAGTTCGCTCATCCGTCGAGCATTTAAGTTTAATTGACTTGGATGATATTTGTATTACCAACACGAATCGACAGATCCATACGACCAGCCATTCTATTGGCCAATTGAAAGTAGAATCGATGAAAGAGCGTTTAATTAGCATTAACCCAAATTGTAAAATTGAGACTCGTTTAGACTTTATTAATAAAGAAAACCTAACAGATTTAATATCAAATGAGACTGATTATGTGATTGATGCTATTGACGATGCAAGGGAGAAAGCATCTTTAGTTGCTTACTGTAAAAGAAACAAAATTAATATTATTACCACTGGAGGGGCAGGCGGGCAAATTGATCCCTTAAAAATAACCGTTTCCGATTTAAATAAGAGTTGGCAAGATCCTCTGTCTGCAAAAGTTCGTAATGAATTGCGGCGTAATCATGGATTTAGCAGAAATCCAAAACGAGTCTATGGGGTAGAATGTGTATTTTCGACAGAACAAGTACGTTATCCCACCAGTGATGGCAGAGTCAGTTATGCCAAACAAACCACTTCAAATTCTAATAAACTGGATTGTTCGCAAGGTTTAGGTGCGTCAGTGATGGTTACTTCAACGTTTGGGATGGTGACAGCTTCAAGAGTGATTAATAGGCTTTTAGCACAATTTAAACCGATCTAATACAAACATTAGACGATCAAAAACATCCTAGTACCCATGCTGTTTAAGTAAGCAGCGTTCATTTTCAGCTTTGCCCACATGGATGTGGGTAATTAGAATAACGTAGGAGCAGTTATCGACAACAACTAGCAGCAAGTTGCTAGCTGTGCCGAAACCTGAATTTTTAGATAGTGTGAATATCCCGCATTTATTAGTGTCTATTTCGATGCGTTGTGGGAATATCTCCGTGCATATTTGTATGACGGATATAAAGTATTAATTCATTTTCAGCATCATGCTGAGAAATAAAGGGTCCAGCTTCCTCGTTTTCTCTCGTCATAAACCACCATCCCTCACCTGTATGGTAATAACGTTCACTTCTGAACCAAGGTCGAGCAGCTTCTCCGGCACGTGTACGCATATAATTTCTCCTTTGCGAGTTAAATCTTTCATTAATCACGACTGCTTCACACATATTAAAGGAATTCTAGTAAATATTCACTATTTTTTGATAAAATTTATAGAAGAGAAATAGATGGAAAACTTAATAAACTGTTTTAAACATCGAGCTTGATTTGCTACTATTACCGAGTTCTAGCTTTTGGAAATGCTAAGAGGGCTTGATGAGAAGATATACTACTAACGTCTACAATAATAAAAAAGGGAAATAGCCTCTGTGAGTGCAATTGAAATTCCAGGTTATGAGATAATAAGAACGCTCGGTGTTGGCGGTCAAGCAACCGTATATCTCGCGATTCAAAAAGGCTTCGACAGAGAAGTTGCATTAAAAGTTATGTCCCCAGCACTAGCTGCCGATCCAACATTTGGTGAGCGTTTTATTCGAGAAGCAAAAATTGTTGCAAAACTAGCCCACTCAAGAATTGTCACGGTTTATGACGTTGGTGAAAGTGGTAATTTTTATTATCTCGCCATGGAATATATGCGCGGTAAAGAATTAAAAGCCAGAATTTCTGGTGGTTTGAAAACCAAAGAAGCGCTAACAATCATTGCAAAGTTGGCTAAAGCTCTTCATTTTGCGCACAGCAAAGGTTACATTCATCGAGATGTTAAGTCTGAAAATATACTGTTTGATGATGACGACCAGCCAATATTAACTGATTTTGGGATCGCTAAAGCCTCCAATTCATCAACTCAAATGACTCAAACGGGCAAGTTAATCGGTACGCCTGAATATATGAGTCCAGAGCAATGTCGTGGTAAAAAATTGGATGGTCGCTCCGACCTCTATAGCTTAGGTATCATATTATTTGAAATGATGACCGGTAGCGTTCCTTTTACCGGTGAAGATTCTGTTAGTATCTGTATTAAACATGTTACTAAACCGGTTCCTCAATTACCGGCACGACTCAATCATTTACAATGGATCATCAATTCACTGCTTGATAAAAACCCCAATGCAAGGTTTCAAACAGGGGATGAATTAGCTGATGCGCTAAAAGAATTTATCATTACCGGTAACAAAACAGGTACTACGGGAAGCGTTTCAAGAGTCTCCGATGGTATAGCAAAGACAGTCATATCACGAGTTGTCGATAACCCACTTAGAAGAGATGATTTTGATGATGAAGATTATGAACTAAGCGATGAATTTAATGTTGATCGGAGGATCAGTGTTACTCCTGAAGGCAAAAATAAAGTCACATTGATAACAACCTTTATTATTTTAATTTCTGCTGGTGTAGCGGGCTTTGTGTTCCAAGACAAATGGTTACCGAAGTTTCAAGAATTAGCGGGCTTGACTCCGACTCAAAATATTACGACTCAAAACACTAATCAAAGGCAGCCAATTGAAAATAGAAAGATCGTTAATGAAGAAGCGAATTTAAATACGAAAATTGAGAATAAAAGACCGATAGAAAACGTAAGAGAAGATAAAATCATCACCCAACAAAACGAACAAATTCCAACGGATCGGGTATCACAATTAATTCAAAGAGCCGATACTTTAGCCCAATATACGCCCCATGAACTAAAAGATATTGAACAGGCGTTAGATAATTTAACCACGGCAAAATCTTTAGAACCTTTAAACAAAAATGTCACAATAACTCGTGGCAAAATTATTGAAATTGCGCTTGTTGAGGCGGTGGATACAGCACATGCTTCAAAGTTCAATGCGGCTAATGATTGGGTTAAATTGGTTGAAATAGCAGATCGCGATAATCCGAAGTTACAATCAACAAAAGCAGAAGTAATTGCTATAAAGCTAAAATATGATACAGATTTAGCAAAAAGAGAAGAAGATGCTCGAAATCTAAATACGTATTTAAATAAAGGCTTAGATACTTTTAATAAGGGACGATTAGGCGCTCCAGAAAATGAAAACTCAATTTATTATTACAAATCTGCTTTAAAAATAGAACCCGAAAATGAGCGAGCTTTAAATGGTTTGCGTTCTGTTACAAAAAAGTATTTAGTTCTGATTAAACAAGCATTAAAAGATAAAGAGTTTAGTAAGGCAAGACGGTATGTCGCTAGCCTTAAAACGATCCCTAAAACAGCTAATGAAGATATCAACTTGCCAAATTTAGATAGTAGTGTGACTAAGGCCAAAAATTTATTTACGTCTAGAGTAAAAGAAAGGCAAAGGCTTGCAACAATTGCAGAAAATGAACGACTAGCGGAAGAGGCAAGACAAAAGAAAAGGGCCAACCCTCTAATCAGAATGCAATTAAATAGCAATTTACAAATCGCTAAACAATTATTTGATGAAGGTAATCTAGTAACACCTTATGGAAATAATTCTCTTGATAGATATCAAGCGGTTTTAAAAATTGATGCTAAGGATGAAGAAGCTCTTTTGGGAATTAGAACGATTGGCGAAACTATTATTCAAAATCTAGATGTCGCTATTTCTAACAATTTAAAACACGAAGCTATAAAATGGAATGATGCATTAAAAATTTATAAGCCTTCTGATAGCCGTCTGACTGAATATGATAGGAAGATCGGAAATATTATTCAGTCAATTCCTGAAACTACAGAAACAATACAAACTGACTCTGATTCTGAAACTGGCGACATTCAGACCCTACTCGAAAGTGATAGTATGGAGACAGGTTTACCCGTTGATAGAGGGCAACCAATTGAAGAAAACAATTTACAAAATGAACAAGAAAATAGTGCTTTGGACAATGACAGTGATTTGACAGAGTCTGAAGCCGTCGACATTTAAATAAATATTAAAATTGAGAGAATGTTATGAAAGGATTTTTACTTAATATCACGTCCATTATTTTTATCTCGCTGTTGCTCGCTTGTGGTGGTGCAAAGAAGGTCATGGTATCTGCAGCCGACATTTCTCGTGCTGAAGACAATGGAACGCTTGAGCAACTCTATCAGAAGGTTGGGAGAACAATAGAAGAAAGTTCTGGGTCAAGTAAAAAGGATGCCCTATCTATCCAATCTCAAATCGTTAATCGCATAGTTGCCACCTATCAAAAGAATGTGTCTAAGAGTCTTTCTGATAAAACAGCGTTAGGACTCGTTACACGACAAAACTTAAATCTAACTTTGAGTGAAATTCAATCATTGAAAGGTTGGGATCAAAATGCCTATGCTAATACAAAACAACAAATTGATGAGCAACTATTGTTAACTAATTCTGCTATAGATAAAGCCAACCAATCGGCAAAAGACAATGAGAGTAATCTAGACGTTAGTTTGAAATTCCTAAAAACCGCCTCACTGTTAGCCGGCGAAAATGAAAGCGAAACAACGTATTATAAAGAAGTAAGAAAAAGCAGTTTGGAAACGCTATCAAAGGATGGTAGAACCGCTTTCGAAAGACGAATGTTCAATACAGCCATTCAAAAAGCCAATATGGGTTTATCAATTGATGCCGGCAATATTCAGTTTGAATCACTATTAGCACAAGCGGAGACCTCTTTGTTTGAACAAAAATTTAATGAAGCATTACAAAATGCTAAACCAGAAGTTGCATACAATGCTCTACTAGATGTCGCTGATAAACCTATCATGTTACAAATAAAGAAAAAGATGGGTCGCAGTATTTTGCTTCTCGCAAATTATTTTGCTGGAAATGCACAGGGCGCTTATCAGAAAGGTGACTTCTATCTTGCTTACAATGAGTTTTTGCGAGGTCGAGACATTCAGAATAAATTGTCTGCTAGCAATAAGGGCTTTATTCAAGAGAAAGCTTTTTTAGATCTTTTGAAAAAGGAAACACTTAAAGATAAAAATAATTTTGGCAAAAATTATGCGTTGCTACAAGTGATCAAAGAGTTTGATGATAGTTACCCCACACTAAATGAAGCTTTGTTAACGGGCATTGAAAAAATCACATCTCGTTCCACAACAAAAATAGCGATTAGTCCATTTAGTGAAGTTACATCTGCAAACTCAGTTGTTGCTTCCGTTGGTCGCCGAATTGCAAGTAAACTTGAAAAGATTTTATTTAGTGGTTTAAAAAATGAAATTCTTGTAGTGACTGATATTAGTAGAGCTGATTCTCAAGACTATTCCGGACCTCATTACCAAATTAACGGTGAAATTTTACAGGCGGCTATTGAAACCAATCGAAGCCAAGCTAGACGAAGTAAAAATGTACAAACAGGTATTAATAAAGTAGAAACAGTAGAATACCTTAAATGGAAGAAGCGCAGTAAAGGAGATTCTCCGGTTAGATATTTAGAGTCAGCTATAATGGAAGATATTATTCTTTCGCTAGAACATATTAGAAAATTGGCGGTTGTTGAATTAGATTATAAAATAATTTCTCCTGTTTCGCAAAAAGTTTTAGTCACCAATAATATAAATAAAGAGAGCAATTTTAAAGGAACGACTACCCAGGAATTTCAAAAGGGGATGTTTTTACAAGACTATATTCAAGCTGATCTGCCAAGCGATATCAAGATTATGGATAACCTTGCAACAGAATTATCTGTGGAGCTAGGTGAAAAATTGACTAAGTATCTAACAGGGATCGAGAAGGCGTTTTTCTCTGAATCAACAAAGTCTTTAGGCAAAGGCGAAAAACTATCTTCGATAGAACTTCTCGCTAATGCGGTTGTAATGGATATTAAGAAATCAGAAAAGAGAGACCCCAGTGACGCTAATAAGAAAAAAATTAAAGCCAGTGATGCATGGCTAATTGAATTAAAAAAACAGGTGTTGGAGTTTATCTAGTTTTCAAATCAGTTTTTGACAAATATAAAATAAAAGCCGAGCTAGTTTAACTACCTCGGCTTTTATGTCATGGATGGACGGGCAGTTTTTTGCTCCTTGCAAAAACTGCGCTTCCTACATCCATGTAGATCGTATTCCGCAAAGAGGTTCGTTTAACTAAATACTTTTAGCTTGTTGGATCGCATTACCAATATAGTTAGATGGCGTTAAAGCTTTAAGTGAAGTTTTAACTTCTTCGGGTAGTTCAAGGGTATCGACAAAATCCCTCATTCCCGCTTGGTCAATTTTTTTTCCTCTGGTTAATTCTTTCAATTTCTCATATGGCTTTTCAATGCCATAACGACGCATCACTGTTTGAATAGGTTCAGCTAACACTTCCCAGTTTTGATTGAGTTCCGCAGCTAAAGATTGTTCGTTAACTTCTAGTTTAGAAATCCCTTTCAGTGTTGATTGGTAGGCAATTAATGAATGGGCTACGCCTAAACCTAATGTTCTTAAAACGGTTGAATCACTTAAATCTCTTTGCCAGCGAGATATGGGTAATTTCTGACCAAGGTGAGTAAATAGAGCGTTAGCAATTCCAATATTACCCTCGGAATTTTCGAAATCGATGGGATTAACTTTGTGAGGCATTGTAGAAGAACCTATTTCTCCAGCGATGGTTCGTTGCTTAAAATGACCTAAAGCAATATATCCCCATAGATCACGGTCAAAATCCATCAAAATAACATTGAATCGAGTGATCACATCAAAATATTCAGCAATATAATCGTGAGGTTCAATTTGCGTTGTATAAGGATTCCAAGTTAAGCCCAAATCCTCTATAAAAGTTTGAGCAAAAGCTGGCCAGTCGATTTCAGGATAGGCGGAGTAATGGGCATTATAGTTTCCGACAGCGCCATTGATCTTGCCCATTAATTGAACTCGTCCAAATTGTGCTTGTTGACGCTGTAGCCTAGCGACAACATTCGCCATCTCTTTACCTAATGTCGTAGGTGATGCAGGTTGACCATGAGTTCTAGACATCATCGGTATTTCCGAAAATTCATCAGCTAAATCAGATATCGAGTTAACGACTTTGTCTTGGTGGTCATTGATGACTAGAGAGGCATCTTTAAGCATTAATGCGTAAGATAAATTATTAATATCCTCGGAGGTACAAGCGAAATGAATAAATTCACTCACTGCACAGACTTCTTTATTGTCCGCTGTCTTTTCCTTTAAGAAATACTCGACCGCTTTAACATCGTGATTAGTGGTACTTTCAATATCCTTGACTCGTTGTGCATCTTCAAGGCTAAACTCCTCAACGATGTTATTCAAATGGTTAGTGGTAGACTCACTAAATTGTGGAACTTCTTTTATTAACTCGCAATTAGCTAACGCTTGTAACCAACGAATTTCAACCAAAACGCGATATTTGATTAGACCAAACTCACTAAATATGGCTCGCAATTCTTTTGTTTTACTACCATAGCGACCGTCCGCCGAAGAGATAGCCGTCAATGCAGATAATTCCATGGAGATTCCTTTGTCAGTTTAAATAGGGGTTGCGCGCATTTTACCTTATCAGATTGAAAATTGGCATCGCTAAGTGTCGGTTAGGGTACCCACGACAATTTCTATCATAGAATAAGTCTTTATTAGTAGTAAATAAGTGATTTTCAAAATGATAATTTTTGTTTATAAATTGTAAGCTAATTATTAACTTAGTATTGCTAGAATCRACTATACTAAATGCAWTACTTYAATATGACATGAATCAATTAATCCTTTAACTTTCTGCTTAAAACCTTTGATTTTTAACAAAATTTCAYTAGTATTGGCTAGGTTAATTGTTCAAAACAAAAATATTAATTAAGGCGTACTCGTTTAATTAGAACGTACTGGGTTAATTCGAGTGTACTGGAATTTAAAGGCTATCAAATGAAAAAAATGATATTTCCTCAAGCAAACCACTATCAAGTCCCGAAAGCACTGTTTATTGGCGCTTGGAAGGTTTGGTTTAAACGATTTGGCGAGCATGATGAGTGGCGCAAAGGCAAAATGCCTAGCGGACAAAGTGACGAAAAACTGTATGAGATATTACAGGAAGGAAATCGTTTTACCGTAGAAGTTGCCGCACGATTGATGGTTCCATGGTCGTTTAGAGACCAATCTCAACTTGGCAGAGCGTTTTTCTTGATGAATCCAGATATTATTAGAAGAACAAAGTTGGCCGATGAAGAGCAAGCTAATGGCGTTAGATTAACCGATCAAGCACTTGATTATTGGGATTCTCTAACCTTTTTAG
>NVTT01000023.1 GCA_002401655.1 Gammaproteobacteria bacterium
TAAGCAAAAAGAGAAGCAAAGCCCAATAGCTAGGTATTTTCCCCGTTGATGCAGCTAAGAAAATAACGGCCATGAGATCCTGCATGACTAAAATACCGATTGCTATACGGCCGTGAAATGAGTTCATTTCTCCCTTTTCTTCTAATACTTTAACGACGAAGACGGTGCTAGAAAAGCTTAGAGCAAATGCGATCAGTGCAGAGCTTTTAAAATCGAGTGTTTCAAATAATGGCGTATTTAGTAGAGAAATAGCGTAAATGGCTGAGCTAAACAGGCCAATAATAATAATGATATGAATTAATGTAACCGACCAGACTTGAGGTTTTACCAATACTTTAAGATTAAGCTTAAGGCCAACGGTAAACAATAACAGAGTTATGCCTAAATCAGCGAGTTTTAGTAGCATTTCTCCACTGACCACCCCGAGGTAATTTAAGAGGAATCCAGTTGCTAAAAAGCCGACTAAAGGTGGTAAATTGACTTGGCGAGCTAAAAAACCAAACAAGAAAGCTAAAGATATCCATGTGACATCACCTAGTGCTATAGCTACCCATTCGAAATCCATAGTTTGTCTCTTATTTAATTTACAAGTTTATCCTAAACGAATTAATCATTAATAACCATGATCTTGGCTTTGTCTGTGTAATTCGAGTCATCTTAGGTATTAGCTTAGTCACTGGTATTTAATGTTGAGGGATTATTCGTGCTAAAATGCGCGCCGTGATTATTCTCTCTACATTAAATGCTAAATACATTCATGCAAGCCTTGCTTTGCGTTATTTGTATGCCAATTTAGAAGAGTTGCAATCTCAAGCAAAAATCTCCGAATACACTATCAATTTRCGCCCCATAGACATTGTAGAAAAACTATTAGTCGACTCGCCTAAAATTATAGGGCTTGGTGTGTATATCTGGAATTGTGAAGAAACATTATCGGTCATTGCTCAAATCAAGCGTATTGCTCCTGAAGTAATCATTATTCTTGGTGGTCCGGAAATAAGCTATGAAACTGAACAACAATCAYTATTTGAGTTTGCCGATTATGTGATTACTGGAGCCGCAGATAAAAGTTTTTATCAATTATGTAAAGATATATTAGATGGSAARCCACCYACACGAAAAATTCTTAATTCTAAACCRATCGAATTGAAAGACCTTAMGCTACCSTATGATCTATAYAATGAMGAAGATCTAAAACAAAGAGTGATGTATATAGAAGCATCKMGAGGSTGTCCTTTTAAATGCGARTTTTGTTTATCATCTTTGGATAAAACYTCTTACCCMTTTGAGTTAGAAAGATTCYTAATCGAAATGGATAAACTACATGCKCGAGGRGCGAGACATTTYAARTTTGTYGATCGWACWTTTAATYTMAARATMAAAACRWCMTTACAAATTTTAGAYTTYTTYTTRGARMGAATGNMGWGNTGATTTGTTTTTRCAYTTTGAAGTGATYCCGGATCATTTGCCMGAAAAATTAAARGAYAAAYTRMSATTATTTCCRGAAGGWAGTTTACAATTTGAAGTKGGYATTCAAACGTTTAATSAAGAAGTRCAARMRAATATYAGYMGWAARCAAAATAACGAAAAATCAAAAGCCAATCTGATTTGGCTAAAAGAAAATACTAAYGCTCATATCCATGCGGATTTAATATTTGGCTTGCCGGGTGARTCKTTAGAAACMTTCTCGGATAGTTTTGATCAACTCTATGCTTGTCGCCCACAYGAAATTCAAATGGGYATTCTAAARAGATTAAGAGGTAGTCCTATTGTTCGGCATACGAAAACCTTTGATTTACGTTTTAGCCCGATWCCACCCTACTCTATTTTAAGCACTAWTACGGTTGATTTTAYAACCATGCAAAGAGTTAATCGTTTTGCTAGGTACTGGGATATGATTGGAAATTCAGGTCGTTTTTCTAAGTCGCTTCCTTATATTTTAAACGATAAACCYTTTGATAATTTTCTTAAATTGACCGACTGGATCTTTGATAAAACCGAGCAAACTCATAAAATYAATTTAAAGCGATTGTATGAATTAGTAGCTCAAGCCTGCGAAKCACTTTTTCCCAACACRTACAGTSCTCTTGTCAYWAATATGGAAGCTGATTATTGTCGTTCAAAACTRAAAGGATCGTTTAATCGTTTGGAGTTATCTAAAACACCWCAAATAAAATCGATAAWWAAAAATAAACAYTCRTCWMGACAACAAMGACAYTTATAAAGAGCTTTATTTCAGATGGAACTTTGGATCTACTTCACAATTTTAGCGGCTTTTATGCAAGCGGTTAGAACGGCCGGGCAAAAACAACTTTCACATGAGTTAAATGCCATCGCTACAACCGCCGTACGGTTTCTATTTGCATTGCCTTTAGTTTGGATTTATTTGTGGAGTATTAAATATTATCAACAAATGGAATTGCCTGATTTAAATAACCAATTCATAAAATCTGCCTCACTAGCCGCATTAGCCCAAGTGGTAGGAACCGCTTTTACCATCAAAGCTTTTAGCTACCAAAACTTTGCAGTGGCAACCAGTTTGGTTAAGACTGAAGCAATGTTAACGGCATTGTTAAGCGTATTAATGTTTGATGCAGTGTTATCTGGTTTTGGATGGCTATCGGTGGCTGTAGGAGTTATCGCAGTACTTCTGTTAAGTAAAACCGATAAAAATTTGTCGGCAATTTTTAAGAGTCCCGCTTCAGCTTTTGGTGTTGGAGCCGGGCTTTGTTTTGCTCTGGCGACATTGTGGATTAGACAGGCGAGTCTGCTACTGGAAACCGATTTAATCTTGAGTGCAGCGTTTACTTTAGCGTTTATGGTGACACTTCAAAGTGTTTTTGTTTTATTCTATTTAGTTTACAAAGATAGAAAGCAATTGGTTGGCATGACAAAACACTGGAAACTCTGTTGTTTTATCGGCGGTACTAGCATGTTGGGCTCGGTAGGTTGGTTTACCGCAACAAGTTTACAAAATGCGGCTTATGTAAAAGCATTAGGACAAATAGATTTCTTTTTTACTTTAATAATCACCTTAAAAATATTTAAAGAAAATATCAGTATCAGAGAGTATTTAGGCATGTTTTTAATCATATTGAGTGTGTTTATTCTATTATTACTCGCGTAGTTACAAATAAAACAGCTGAATCCTTGCACAAATTATTAATCACCATACAATCAACGGCAACGTTAATAGGGACCAAATAAATGAACAAAGCGCTTTTCGGATTAATTCTGCTTTTTGCAGGCTTTAACCTACATGCTGTAACAGAGTTGGACGATGTTAAATCTTTTACTTTGAACAATGGCATGAAAATAATGATATTAGAAGATCATTCAATTCCCAATGCCAATATGTATATCTTCTGGAAAGTGGGTTCTCGAAATGAATATCCTGGTATTACTGGGCTTTCACACTTTTTTGAACATATGATGTTTAACGGTGCTAAAAAATATGGCCCAAAGCAATTTGATCGAGTGATGGAAGCGGCTGGTGGTGCTAATAACGCTTATACCAGTGAAGATATTACCGCTTATACAAATTGGTTTCCTTCAAGTTCTATGGAGGTTATTTTTGACTTAGAAGCAGATCGTATTGAGCACTTGGCAATTGATAGCAAGATGGTAGAGAGTGAACGGGGTGTTGTCACTTCAGAAAGAACCACAGGGCTTGAGAATTCCAATTTTTTTATGTTATTAGAACAGGTGAAAGGTTCTGCTTTTCGCGCTCACCCATACAGTTGGGGAGTAATGGGTCATCAGTCTGATATTGATAATTGGTCATTGGATGATTTGAGAAACTATCACAAAACATATTACGCACCGAACAATGCGGTAGTAGTGATTGCCGGTGACGTAGCGGTAAAAGAAGTAAAACGCTTAGCTAAGAAGTATTTTGAACCGATAAGTGCGCAACCAGAGCCAAGGAAAGTTCATACCGTTGAGCCTCCTCAAACTGGCGAGCGTAGAGTTTATGTTCAAAAAGAATCTGTGACTTCTGCCAATATACTTATGGGGTTTCATGTCCCTGAAACTCAGCATAAAGATTACTATCCATTGACTATGCTAGCTTCTATTTTAGGCGATGGCGATAGTTCGCGCTTGTATCGTTCATTAGTTGATGAAAAACAATTAGCGACTAGCGTTTTTACTTACATGCCTGACTCTTTTGACCCAAACCTATTCTATATTTATGCAACCGCTGCAAATGGCGTTAATGCAATGGAATTAGAAAAAGCGATGATTGCAGAACTTAATGTAATAATGAACGAAGGCGTTAATCAAAAAGAGTTAACGAAAGTGAAAAATCTTGCTCAAGTTAATTTTTATAGAACACTTTCTACTATCAATGGCAAAGCTAATACTTTAGGTTCATACGAGTTATTTTTTGGAAGCTACAAAAAAATGTTCAGCGCGATCGATGATATGAATAAGATTGATAAAAAAGATATTAAGCGAGTGGCTAATGAATATTTGATACGATCAAATAGAACAGTTGGTATATTAGACTCTGCAAAAGATAGTAAAGAAGGAGATAAATAATATGAAAACGAACAATTTGAAAAATATCTTTCTTAGAATCTCACTATTACTTATTTGTTTAAGTCCAATTGCTAATGCAGATTTTAAAATACCCGATTATAAAAAAATGACTTTAAAAAATGGTCTAACAATCTACTTGATGGAACAACACGAAGTACCATTAGTTGATATTCGTGTTGTTACAAAAGCAGGTGCAATTAATRATGGCTCTCAATATGGTTTAGCTAATCTCACTGGTGAAGCGTTGAGTTTAGGAAGTGGTAAATTAAGTAAAAAGGAAATTGAAGATCTTTTTGCTTTTTATGGCGCTCAATTACGTAGTGTCGTTGGATTAGAATCAGTAAGTACTAGCCTATCTATTGCGAGTAAAGATATTAATAAACTATTACCCG
Source organism: Gammaproteobacteria bacterium (assembly GCA_002401655.1). GTDB lineage: Bacteria > Pseudomonadota > Gammaproteobacteria > Enterobacterales > Kangiellaceae. Next base: position 4,935 of record NVTT01000023.1, read on the forward strand.
TTTTTAGAGATATCGTGACTAAACCTCAGTTTAACGAAGTTGAATTTAATAAACAAAAGAAGCGTTATATTGATCAATTAAAGCAAAGTCGAGAACGACCTAGAAATGTTATCGGTAGCGCATTTAATAAAATGTATTATGGTGATCATCCGTATGGCAACCCTGTCGAAGGTGATGCTTCAACCGTTGAGGCGATTACTTTAGAGCACGTCAAATCTTTCTATAAGAATTTTTATTCCGCGAATAATAGTGCACTAATTATTGTTGGCGACTTTAAAACCAGAAAAATGACTAAAAAAATAAAGAGACTTTTTAAAGGATGGAAGTCGAATACGATTAATTCTGTTGAATTAGCTCAATTTTCACCACCTAAGGAATCAAATGTTTGGTTGATTAATAAAGAAGATGCAATCGAAACCACCTTTATATTTGGTGGAGCAGGTATCCCTTCAAATCATCCAGATAAAGTTGCACTACAAGTCATTAATACTATTTTAGGTGCTCGATTTACCTCTTGGTTAAATGATGAGTTGCGGGTTAACTCTGGATTAACCTATGGAGCAAGAAGTCGATTCAATAGCCACTCCAAATTAGGTAATTTTGTAATTTCTACTTTCACTAAAAAAGAAACAACATTTGAAGCGTTAGATTTGGCTATAAAAACTTATCATAGACTTTGGAACAAAGGAATAGATAAAGAAACCTTAGACTCTGCAAAAACCTATGTAAAAGGACAGTTCCCGCCACGTTATGAAACCAGCGGACAATTAGCGCAACTTCTTTCTACTATGTGGTCTTTAGATTTAGATAATTCGTTTATCAATGACTTTCAAAAAAATGTTGATTCCCTTGATGTCGATAAAGCGAATAAAATTGCTCAATCTGTTTTTCCAAAAAATAATTTGCAATATGTACTAGTTGGAAAAGCTAGTGAGTTAAAAGAAGAAGTAAAAGCTTATGGAAAAATAAAAGAGATGGAAATTAAGACGTTTAAGTTTTAAGTAAATTTGTGATTGAATTCTCTTAATTTCGATAAATTGTCATTGCGAGAAGGAACGACGCGGCAATCTCTATCAGAGATTGTGCGAGTCTAGAGTGTATACAAAACTTTGGCAGGTTGCCGCGCTTCGCTCGCAATGACGGTGAGTTTAGCTATTAATATTATTTTCGGAGCATTATAAATTGTCATCCAATAAATTTGAAAGCTTGCCCTTAGAGAAAGCGTTATTAGAAAACCTTACTAGTTTAGGCTATAAAGAAATGACGCCTATTCAGGCAAAAAGTTTGCCGTTGATTTTGTCAGGTAAAGATGTCATCGCTCAAGGAAAAACAGGTTCAGGAAAAACCGCAGCGTTTGCATTAGGTATCTTACATAATCTTGAGGTTAAACGATTTAGAATTCAATCTTTAGTTTTGTGTCCCACCAGAGAGCTTGCGGATCAAGTCGCTAAAGAAATTAGACGTATCGCTCGCTCTATTCATAATATTAAAGTACTGACGCTGTGTGGCGGTTCCCCGCTAGGTCCACAAATTGGCTCGCTTGAACATGGTGCGCATATTATTGTCGGCACACCAGGTCGAATTGAAGATCATTTAAATCGTGGTCGATTAAATTTAGAAAATGTTAATACCTTAATACTTGATGAAGCCGATCGAATGTTGGAAATGGGTTTTCAATCGGCATTAGATTTGATTTTCTCAATGTGTCCAGCGAAACGTCAAACGCTTTTATTTAGCGCCACCTTTCCCGACGAAATTAAACCGATTGCTAAAGCGATAATGATCGATCCATCGACCGTTAAAGTTGAATCTACTCACGATACCAATACAATCGATCAACATTTTTATCAAGTCACTGAACATTCTGAACGATTAACCGCTATTCGTTTAATTTTACTAAAAAACCAACCTGAATCGAGCGTTATTTTTTGTACAACAAAAATTGAAACCCAACAAGTTGCTGATGAATTAGCAATGTTTGGATTTAGTTGTATAGCCATTCATGGCGACTTAGACCAGAAAGATCGTGACCAGGCGTTAGTTAGATTTTCGAATAAAAGTGTTTCGATATTAGTCGCCACGGATGTTGCCGCGCGCGGACTGGATATTGAAAATTTGGATGCAGTAATTAATTATCAAATTTCGAGAGATCCAGAAGTTCATGTGCATAGAATTGGCAGAACAGGACGAGCCGGTAGCAAAGGAACTGCCTACTCAATTATTACAGAAAAAGAAATCCATAGAATTATTAAACTAGAAGATATAATGAAACAAAGTATCAAAATGGAAGAGCTTCCTAATAGAAATATCTTGGAGAAAAAACCAAACAAACCTGAAATGACCACTCTACAAATTGATGGCGGTAAAAAGCAAAAAATAAGAGCCGGCGATATTCTTGGAGCATTAACGGCTAAAAAAGGAACAGATGATATTCAGGGTAATCAAATTGGAAAGATTCAATTATTTGATAACCGAGCCTTTGTTGCAGTTCATAGAAGCATCGCTAACGATGCGCTGAATAAAATTCAAAATGGAAAGTTAAAAGGTCGGTCTTTTAAAGCTAGATGTCTTTGGGGATAAAAAAATTAATAAAGAAAAAGCAATATACTATATCAATTACTGGCATAAACAAATACAATTTAGCCACTATATTTAGTTATTCCTCCTCAAGTTGTTGATCTGAATCAATACTTCTAATTTATAAAAGAATTATGGTTATATTCTAGACCACAGAAATAAAAACTTGGAGAATATTATGACAATTGTCCGGCATGGTTTAACTTTGGGAATTGAGCGAATCGATGAGTTTTTTTTCCTCTCTCTTAAGGTAGTAGGCAAGTTAACTCACAAAGATTACGAAAGAATTAATCCGTTAGTAGATGCGGCTTTAGAAGGTGTGTCTGAACCAAAGATTAATGTTTTTATTGATGCTTCAAAAATGGAGGGTTGGGAGCTTAGAGCTGCGTGGGATGATTTTAAATTTGGCCTAAAACATAATAATGAATTTAATAAAATAGCGATTTTTGGACATGAAAAGTGGCAAGAATATCTATCTAAAATTGGCTCTTGGTTTATCTCTGGTGAGATACAATTCTTTGAAACAAAAGATTTAGCTTTTGATTGGTTGACTGACTATTAGTTGATGGGATCTAGTGGACGATGTTGGTTATTTAATCCTGGTGTCATATAAATCAGTTGAGTCGTTTCTATTACATTGACTTTGTGCCACTCACCTTTTTTGATAATACAGGATGCTCCTGCGCCAAGCGTTAGTGATTCATTAGGGTTAGAGTCGCTGGTTAGATTAATTTTGCCAGATATAACATACAGTATCTCATCGCCATCTAAATGAACTTCACCGTTATTCATCGATCTTTCTAATGTAACGATTCCAACATTTAATCCATCAAACTGTTTAGGTGGTCCTTTATGCATATTCGGGACAGAGATAGAGACTTCCAAATTTCTATTTATTTCAAATGTGTTTTTAGTTACGTCTATTGGAATAATATTCTTCATTTTTACCTCAGTTTCAATTAATGTATCGTCATACTATAACAAACTAATTTAATATTTATGAAATCCACAATAGTTCCACACCTAAAGTTTGCCAGCGACTATTCTTAAACTCAAAAGTCACAAAGAACTCACCTGCTCCGCCCAACGTAGCACAAAGATAAGAGAATTTTATTAGTGCTATTTTGTTATTTTTAGAAAATGCTACTTTCGATAACGTATAATATGAACGATAATTATTGTCTTCATCAAAACAATGTTTTCTTGGATCAGTATTTTTAGGATTGTAAACGTAATTTGTAGATAGAAACTCAGAATTTGTTATTAAGGGATTCCAATTCAATGATTGAGAATTTTTGTTTACTTCATACAATTTCTTTACCAGTTCGATTGATATGTTACCTAAAGGTTTAAGGGACTCATTCCAAGGATATTGTTCAATTGGGTTATTCACAAACCATTGATTCTCAGTTGCTTTCGCTAAATAGTATTTGGTATATGTATTTCCAATTCTCTTTAATAGGAGAGTCTCATATACGGCTTGTTCATTAGTTATTTCAATAGATGCCTTCTTATCACAAGCAGTGTTTAATATGCATGTAACAAATATTAATGTAATTCTGATTATTGATGACACTGTTTAACCTAAATTTTTCGGTAACAAATCACTATTGCCCCACTCACTCCAACTACCATCATAAACGGCAATTTTGTTATAGCCACATTCATAAGCACCCAAAGCCAAAATACTAGCAGTCACACCAGAGCCACAGCTAAAAATCAATTCATTAGTGTTGCTCTCTAATGTAGTTTTAAAAATACTGACTAATTCTTTTTTTGCTTTAAAAATGCCTTCAAATATTATTTCCGTAAATGGAATGCATTTTGACTTTGGAATGTGTCCACCTTTCAACCCTGCCCTCGGTTCTGGTTCAAACCCCTTAAAGCGACCGATGGAACGCGCATCCAATATCTGAATTTCATTATTATCGATTGCTGATAATACTTCTTTATCGGATTTAACCATTGAGGGATTAAATTTAGACTCGAAGTTTCCTATCTCGACGGGTGTACTCGAATACTCTTCTGTCGTTGGTAAACCTTCATCAATCCATTTTGGTAAACCGCCGTTAAGAACGTATACTTCTTTATGTCCCATCGTTCTAAACATCCACCAAGCTCTTGGAGATGAAAATATTCCCATTGCGTCGTAAACTACAATTATTGAGTCAGTTAAAATACCGAGTTCCCTAACCGACTGTTGAAACTCTGCTGGTGTTGGTAACATATGAGGTAAGTCGGTGTTTTGGTCACAAATATCAGTATCAAAATTAAAGGGTTTTGCATTGGGTATTTTAAATGTAGGCGTTGGTATTGCTTCACCATTTGGCCTCTTCTTCATGGTGGCGTCTAGAATCACAAGATTGGAGTTTTCCAAATTGTCATTTAACCAAGCTATGGAAACAATGTTAGAGTGTGGTTCTTGTGACATTTTGATTCCTTTAAAATTGAGTGCTGGTATTGAGGCACTATTTTTATCACTAAACTGACTCTACCCTGTCAGTAGCAATGATTTAGAGTAACATAAAACGGAAAATATCACTTAACCTAGAAAAAGCCTTTAAATAACTGCATGAGATAAAAATGTCGGAATCATCTAAACAACCCACTTTACTGAAAGATTATTATTCCACTGAGCTGGTTAAATCTATAGCCAAAAATTGTAAAGCGCAAGATAACTATTTTAAAATAGCATCATTTGAAAAAAAGGTACTAGGTAAAGATTGGGAGCAGTTAGAACTAAAAGAGCGTATGCATCGTATAGCGGATATGCTTGGCGAACATTTACCAAAGGCTTATAAACGGTCTATTTCCATTTTATTGAAAGTTGCAGTTAATTATTCTGGATTAGCCCATATGTGCTTCCCAGATTTTGTAGAAAAATTTGGTTTAGATGATTTTGAAACCTCAATGATGGCTCTAGAGAAGCTTACCGAGGGTTCAAGTTCTGAATTTGCGATACGCCCTTTTATTATTCGCTATCCTAAATTGACTATGCAAAAAATGAAGACGTGGGCGCAATCTGATAACTATCATGTCAGACGATTAGCAACCGAAGGATGCAGACCTCGGCTTCCATGGGCAATGGCGCTACCAGATTTCAAACAAGACCCAAGTATTGTGTTAGAAACAATTATGGTGCTAATTGACGATGATGAGCTGTACGTAAGACGAAGTGTGGCTAATAATTTGAATGATATTAGTAAAGATAATCCTAAAAGAGTGATTGAAATTGCTTCACAATATTTAGGGCGTAGCAAAGATATCGATTGGGTTATAAAACATGCTTGTCGAGGCCTTTTAAAGCAAGGAAATAAAAAAGTCTTACAATTATTTGGATTTTTAGATGTCGGACATATTAAGGTTACAAATTTCAGGCTGGATGAATCTGTTTGTTTAGAGGAAAGATTAAATTTTTCATTTGAATTAAAATCGACTAAAGAATCACTTGAAAAATTAAGGGTTGAATTTACTATAGATTTTATGAAAGCTAATGGAAAAACTGCTGGCAAAATATTTAAAATCTGTGAAGGTGATTATAATGAGAAGGCTAAATCTATAAAGAAAACCTATTCGTTCAAAAAAATTAGTACACGCAAATATTACGTGGGTGAACATCAACTTCATATTGTTATAAATGGCGAGGTTTTTGACAGCAAAAAATTCTCACTAGTATGATCTTTGGTTTGTCCCCCTCTTTGCGAAGATAGTTATATGGACATAATTTAATAGAGCAATGCATGGAGCAATTGCCGAGGGGCTAGGGGAGATTTGTCTTTAAGATTTTCAATTAAAAAAGGAATACGTCGCTAAAAAAATCCCTCTCCCAAGAGTAGGTCCCATGAGGGTAGTCCCCCGACAATTGCTCCATGCATTGTTCTACTAAGTTACATCCATGTAACGACCTTTGCAAAGGGGGCGGTCATTAAATAGACTTTGTGGTGTTCATTATTTCTGAAACCTTTTTACTGACACTATTATCTTGGGATCTTAGACCTGCAATTAAACTGTCTCTATTTTTCTGATCTTTATTTTGACTCATTTTTGATTTGCCAGAAATATTTGTGATATCAATTCTAAAACCAACTATAGCCCCGAGCATTGCATTTGTTTTCTTTTCAGGTAATTTATCCATTGTCCAAGGTTGTTCAAATTTTTCTTCATGTATTGCGGAAAGTTGAGTAATAATTTTTAAAGTTTCTTCTTTATTTACAGTTGTTGCTTTACCCTCTACTACTACCACTTGATAATTCCAAGTGGGAACTTGATCGGTTGATAGATACCAACTAGGCGAAATATAAGTATGATCGCCAAAAAAATTGACCGTCACTTGAATAGCTCCATCCAAGCCGTTTAATAACTCATTTTTTTTAGCAACATGACCATACAAACACATTTCATCAATATCCAATTCAAAAGGGATAAATGCTTGAATTATTCTACCTTGATGAATAATCATAATCTGACCAAATGAAATGTCTTTGATCAGTTTGAGACTTTCAGATTCAGATATTTCAAAATGAGATGGTATATAGGTCATTTGTTCCGTTCTTTTATTAAAAGCAATTATGTCAATAGACTATACTGTAAGATATCACCTAGTGAAATAGTAAATAATGGATTAACAAGCGATTAATCAAATATCAATAAGGAATGTTTAATGGACACCAAGAAATCAGATACTATCTATAACGTTAGCCCCGAAAGTTCATTAGAGCTGTTATCGGTTAATGAAATGCATTGGTTAATTGAGCAGTCTCAAGGTGAAAAACACGAGCTGATTAGACGTTGTGTATTGGCTGTTCTAAATAGTGGCTCTAACCTCGATAATGCGAAACAAATGTTAGAGATGTATCAGGATTTTGACGTTAAATTAAGTTGGCAAAGAAGAGGTATTCGTTTTGAACTAATCAATCCACCCACACAGGCGTTTGTGGACGGAGAGATGATTTTAGGCATGCGTGAGCACCTCTCAGCAGTCGTTCGAGATTTGGTTTTTAGTCCGAGCTTATACGAAAGCCAATACAATGCTGATCTTTCTAAAGGTAAAAAGATAACCGATTATATCTTTCGTATTCTGAGAAATGCAGACACTGTACAGCGCGGTAAAAAACCCAGTTTAGTCGTTTGTTGGGGCGGACACGCCATTTCAGATAACGAATATCAATACACAAAAAAAGTAGGATATGAATTAGGACTGAGAGGTTTTGATATTTGTACAGGTTGTGGTGCTGGTGTAATGAAAGGGCCTATGAAAGGAGCGACTATTTCTCACGCTAAACATCGTAATCCAGACGCGCTATATTTAGGCATTACCGAACCAGGAATCATTGCTTCAGAAGCGCCTAATCCAATTGTTAATCATTTAGTGATCATGCCAGATATCGAAAAACGATTAGAGGCATTTGTAAGACTTTCACACGCAATTATTATATTTCCAGGGGGTGCAGGAACGGCTGAAGAGTTGCTTTATTTAATTGGACTGTTATTACACCCTAAAAATAAGTCAATACCTCTGCAAGTTATTCTTACCGGCCCGAGTTCTTCCAAAGAATATTTTGAACGGCTTGATCAGTTTATTAAAACGACTCTGGGAACTGAAGCATCGGATCTCTATAAGATTATTATWAATGATCAAGCTAAGGTCGCTAAAGAAATAAAAARGAGTATTAAGGAAGTGACAGAGTTTAGAATAAAAMATAATGACTCTTTYAATTTTAATTGGCGTTTAAAAGTGAATGAAGAATGGCAGATCCCTTTTGATGCGACTCATAAAAATATGGGTGAACTAAACTTGTCAAAGGATCAGCCAATCCATGAATTAGCATTAAATTTGAGAAAAGCCTTCTCAGGAATAGTTGCCGGTAATGTAAAACCAGATGGAATCGCAGAGGTTGAAAAACACGGCCCGTTCATTCTTCACGGTAGTAAAGAGATCAGCGAGCCACTTAATGATTTATTAAAATGTTTTATTGAAGAAAATAGAATGACATTAGCATCCAATAATTATGTTCCGTGTTTTAGATTAGAGTAATTGCTTTAAAACAAGACTTTATCAATAAAGTCCTGCCAGGTGCTATTAGGCGTCCATATTTCTAATAGGTCTTTTTTAGCGATCTTTTCTTTGATACCAAGATTTAGCACTCGATGTAAAAAGACAAAAGTAGAGGCTCTATAGTTCGCTTGGCAGTGAACATAAACTTTGTCTTTATTGTAACGCTTCATTAGCTTAGAGAAAGACTCGAAATCATCTAACGACGGCTCTGACCAATCCACTTGAATTTGCTCRTARCTTAATCCAAGAGMTTCTACAAYTCCYCTTTCTTCTTTCTGAWCACCMGGRATTARRTTAACAACGTGCYTAAARCCRTATTGTTTKATTARYTGRTAWTCWTCCATTTTTAAATAACCRGAACTGGCTAGWTCCTTTGAAACGAAATGGAAGTTGGTTAGACTTCTAAATTTAGAATCTAGCTTTGAATAATCTATTAGGTCATCAGCTAAACTCATAATGGAGACTAATGATAACGAAATGACAAAAATAAATTTTTTGATTATAGACATCTTGTTTTTAGACATATTGTTTCCAGCCAGTTTGTTTTCAGTACTAATAAGATTCGTGTTCTATGTACGATACTATTTAATGTTATAAGCCTACCTTAAGGCTTTTTAGTAAACTATCATTAATTTGTAACTTTTTGCTCCATTGGTCAAAATTATCATTTAAAGCATCGAGTCCTGATAAATCCCCTACTCGTTTTGAAATTTGCTGGCTAAATTCTTCCTTGTACTTAGACGCCTTTTGTTTAAGGCTATCGCCTAAAGCTGAAGTAAATATTTTTTCAAGATTGCTAGTAAAGGATATTTTGGGATTGGATAAATCGCCTTTTGCTGATACCATTATTTTTATCAACTTAGTTTTAGATAAACCTATCGCTAGATTATTTTGCCAGCCTGATAAATTCTCTGGAGGTAGAATGTTTGGATTAGAAATGGATAGATCTAATTTTATGTCAAGGTTGTCTAGTGTTACTTTTCCGACGAGTAATGCATTTAAATTTCCTGAGTTTACCATCCATGAACCCTGCTCACTTTTAAGCAGTTTTACATTCTGGACTTTCCAGTTCTTTACATTTAATTGCAACTGAGTATTCATTTTTTCTGAACTTTCCCAGTCGCTTGTGATCGTTCCTTGTAGGCTACTATTATCCTTTAACCCCTTAATGTTGATATTAATGTTAGCGGGCTCACTTATAGTCCATGGGTAATAACCTAGATTATCGCCTGAGCCAGATGATGACCAGCGATCATCTTTGCCACTGAGACTAACTTTTTTAATTAGCAACTTAGGAAAGGTTTGTTCATCTTTAAATTGAACCATCGGTCCTTTATCGGTTTCATAAATGGCGGTCGGGTCATCGGATTGTTTTTTTCTAGCGGTTTTACTCTGTTTGGCTAAAGTAACAATTTTCTCTAACCAAGGGGTGAATTGTGGCCCTATGAATTGGTCGGACAATTTCTGAGACATGCCCCCTAGTCCATTGTTGATACCCGTCTTTGACATAATATTATCCCGATCAATTTTCGGGCTGTTTTTCACTTTAACTATTTGCTGAAGCAGTTCTTTCTTATCGGTTTTTAGTTTCTTATTGAGATTAGAAATGCTCTTCCGTTCTTTACTAATATTCTTCTTTAATTTTTTCCATGATTTTCTATCTTTGATTAGATTCAAAGAATTTTTCTTTGCTCTTTTAGACAGTCGATTGAATTCTGATTCAATGGCTATTAGGTTGTTTTCATGCTCGTTGGATTGGATTTCTTTTTCCCAAAATATCTTTATCGTTTGCCGTTGTACTTCTAACTGTTTTAAGTTTTTTAAAGTGACTAAATCGGCCTTTGCTACTATTTTTTTGATATCTTCCTTTGTTAATTCAGATGAAGTATTAATTGAGGTTTCACTWYWTWMATTTTCNNTTTGAACTTCAGATATCTTATTTGTTTCGATTGCGCCACTATGACTTCTTTTTGTAGCTAATTGAACACCATCAATTATTACTTTATCAATCAGTATTTTTTTCCACAATAGCGTAGGAGAATCAACGGAAAATCTAATTGTTTCTATTTCAACTAAGTTGCTCATTGGTTGGTCAGCATCAGTTGCTTCTAACCTTTTTATTGTAATGCCGAGCGGAAATAGTTGAAGATCGACTTGTTCGATATCCAATTTAGCGCCTAGAAATTTAGTTCCTGCGGTTTCAATGCTTGATTTAATAACCATGGGTGCAACTAAATACCAAGTCAATACCAGTAATGTTGTGATGATAATAAAAACAGCAATCCCCCACCATCTAATTATTTTCATTGGTTATTCCTTATTGCATATTTTGTTAACGGTGTTCGATTTAAGTACAGATTTTGGCCTAATTAAATATTTAGGATTGCTCATATAGCTTCCAGAATGCGGATGCTTTTAACATTTTAACTAGGTGATATTTTTCTATTTTTAGTAAAAGCTTATTCCGATATAAATTAATCAACCGTTTACTTAATGGGTAAATAATGATCGCGATAACTAAGGCGACTAACAGCGAGCCGATTACACCGGAATAGTAAAAATTACTCCAGCGTCCAATAATCGTATTAAAAAATGATTGCCACATATCGATAAGCTGGGGAGTCTGTAATACATTTAGACCTACTGACTCAAACACATCAGATAATAAATAACCGATAAACGCAAATAGAGGATAACTCAGAAAAAACAACGATAAATTTACCCGGAAACTAAAGACAATGAGTAGGATTAAAATATTATGTAAAGAATAGAGCGGTGTAAGCCCTAATATTGCAGATAAAGAAAGTGCCATTGCAAGTTGGCCAGTATTTTGTTCTGAATTAAGTGCTTTAAAAAGCTTCACCAAAGAAGTAAGCATAATTTATTTCCTCTATTTTTAACCAAAAACTGCGCCATTCTTTACTGGCTTATCCGGCACAGCCAAAATAACGTGACCATCTTCATCATAAAAACCRGTGACCAARCATTCKGACATAATCGGMCCRATTTGTTTGGGCGGAAAATTTACAACTGCAACAACTTGTTTGTTGAGTAATTCTTCTTTTGTATAGTGCACTGTAATTTGAGCACTCGATTTTTTTATACCGATCTCTTCGCCAAAATCAACATGCAAAATATAAGATGGATTTCTAGCCTTTGGAAAATCTTCTACCTTTACCACTGTGCCTATACGTAGTTTAATTTTCTCAAAGTCGCTCCAGCTTATATTTTCCATTGTAGTATCTATTTTATTACTTGAATTCAACTTAGTCTGAACAGTTTGAATCGAGTTTTAGCGTTTGGTTGACTACTTCGAAAACCTTGTCGTAGCCACCAGCTTTGGTCACATCAAATTGATATTTGTGGTTAACAATGATGGTTGGTACACCTGATATTTTGTATTTTGATAATAATCGAAAGCTTTCGTCAATTGAGGTTTTAATTTTTTCATCTGATTCGATAGCGGTTTTTGCTTCTTCAGGATTTGCTCCTAGTGAAACTAAAAAAGAAATCGCATCATCCGGAGAGGTGAACCCCTTTTTTTGATTATGTATTCTGTCAAATAAGGCTGGAGTGGCTTTATCTAGTAATCCAAGTTGCTCTGATGCGTGATGAACGATTAAAAACGAGCCGAACTCTTCTCTGCCTAAGTGTGTTGGGATAGCAACAAATTTAACTTTTCCTTTGTTAGCATCTTTCCATTTTTTGGCTTCAGATTCTAACGTATAACAATGCGGGCATTGATAAGCAAAAAATTCCATCACTACGGGTGCATCGCAATTTTCATTTGACTCAATACGGGTGAAAGGCTCTTCTTTGAGTAAACTAAAATCGGTTGAATGACTCTCTATTAGTTTAGATTCGACTTCCTTTGTATTCTTGGCCGTTTTATTACTAGACTCAACCGCTTTTGGACCATTTGATTCTGATGATTGACCACAACTAATGATAGAGATTAATGCGAAGATAGTAAGAAATAATGTTTTGACGAGCTTGGACATACTAATAACCTTTTAAATACAATAATTGAACGGATTGTATCAGGTTATTTGAGTCTTAAAAACTCTATGCTTAATTCTTTGTGTTTATAGCGACTACAAATTCTAAAATTGTTTAGTGATCGATAGCATCAATTGAGCTTTTCTCTGTACACCTTTTTTAGCCCTGTTGAGGCTCCAAACTCTTGTTTGATTACCCGCAGTTTCATAGATGCTTCTACCTTTTAGAGTAAGCATAATGACGGCCGGTATAGTATTGGTGTAACGATTTCCATTTCGAATCTTAGGTTTGTTAAATGAGAATAGGCTAGGTTTAACCGAGAATTTAAAAAGTGAAATTTGTGGATCAAAGTGTAAAAAATTGGACTCTGGATAAAGGTCTTGACCCAAACCTTCATTTTTCATTTGCCATTCATTGGGTGCTGGTAATGCTGTGGAGCGACTAAATAAACTGATATTGACACCCGATGTTTCAGAGAGCTTACGCCCAATAATAAAAAACACGTTATCGCCATTAGCTCTAGTTTCATGTCCACTAAAGTAATAGGCTTTGGCTAGATCCCCAATGGAGCGGGGAGTAAAAGATGCTTGCATGCCATCTTTGAATACTGCTCTGGATTGATTAATGTGGGTTTTATCAATACTGGCGACTTTTATGCTACTTGCTTTTTGATGATCCGAAGCAAAACAACAATTTGATACCAGTGGAGCCAATATAAATGCACCGACTGTAGCAACAGTTTTTAACCAAGATTGCTTGACCAATACTCTCTTTAATGTGCTTGGTGTGACATAATTAAGTGCAATAAGTGCTTCACCTAATTTCACGTGATTGTCATTTTGATAAATTAGGGATACTTGCAGTTGGCTAGGCGTTATAACCCCTTTCTGTACTAATAAACTACCTAATCTATATTTTGGATTGTTCTTATTTAATCGTACAGTTTCAGGTTTAACTGAAATCGGATCAAACGATAACGTATTATTGTTGTTGAATTCTATAACTGATTGCAATTTAATAGCCCTCCTTGTTCGTCAAAAAGTCGGCAGAAAGTTCTGTAGTAAGCCGGCAAAAAACAATTCCCAAATTAAAGTAGCGTTAATTTCAGGAATAAGTACAAATTCATGCTAGCGAATCAATAGATTAATGCCTGATAAATTATTCATCGGCGGGATAGAAAAATCCTTAATCTATTTTTTAGATCAAATTGGACTTAAATTAGAATTATCTATGCAGGAAAGATTGGAAGGAAGCCGGAACTCTTTAACTCACTGTAATGACTAAGGTAAAAGTGCTTCTAATTCAACGACTAAGCTCTTACGTGCTTTTTCTAACAAAGTAGACGAGTCGTCATGCTTTTCCCAGTGGGCAACGCCAAAAACAAGTTGAGTAGCCAAGTTAGCGGATAAACTTTTTAGTTCAGACGATATAGCTTCTTGTAGCTTCTCTTGCAATGCTGTTGTTGATTCTTGGGGTGTTTCGGGCAATACCATTAAATAACTACCCTGTTGAGTATTACCAATCATATCGGCCCAGCGTAATTCATCCATAAGTGTATTTTTTACACAGGCTTGTATGTCATCTTCATCAATACTTTGCGGGTTTTCTGATATTAATAGGTGGCATTTCATTAGAGATAGAGGATTATTGTATCTTCTACTACGGCTTACCTCATAATCGAGAAACTCAAGCCAGTTAGCACGCTTTGGTAAACGAATATTGGCTTTAAGTTTAGGAGAGTTAGTTAAGCTAGACGCCTCTTGTTGTAGAATAAAATAGTGGATTCGTTGTTGGTTTACATCCGCTAAGCTAACTTGCCAATATTGAAACGATTTTCTGATTTGGGTATTAGTATTAAATAGTTGTAGGTTAATGCTTTTGCTAGCATCATTAGAAAAACCATCACCTTCAATGGGTAAAGAAGCAAATAATCGGTTGATAATATCGTTTTTATTCAAACCACTATCGTTTAGAAACCGGTCATTACACCAAGTCATCCTTGTGTTTTTATCCGTGATAATTATCCCCATTGGAGATAACTCTAATATCTTATTTGCGTTTTCTTCCATTTAAATCGTCCGTCTTATGAAGTAATAAATAAATACTCCAATTAACATTATGCAAACTATACTTATTAGTAGCTGCGTACTTAGGAGCCTGTTCTAGCCTACGTTGTCTTTTTAGACATTCCAATAGGTCACTCAGCAGTAGTTACTAGATTAATTGTAGCATATGAGACGTAGAATAAATTGAATGAGATAGACAAAAAATATTTAAAGAAAATAGAGAATGAGTTTTTAACTCTATCTCGGATTAGATTTGACCGAATGTTGGCTTCGTTAACGCTAAAACAGCAAGATTACTTGCGATTACTGCCATTATTTTTTCATGTCAACCACCCGATGCTTCCAGGTTWCCATGATAGTTTTACWCCYTGTGGAATYCCYAAYTATTCWCCTACTRGYTTAGAAAAAMAAATWGTAAAAACAGTCAGCCARAGTTTTGATTATCAATCAAARGCTTATCAYTCTTTTKCKATCGCCAGTYTRTTYTTAATGGGTAGYATGGGCACGTTAGGSCAATCTRTATCGAGTGATATYGACCTKTGGATTTGTTTTASSGAWAAAYTTTCYGATGAAYTAARTCAAAARCTRAYTARAAAAGCAGAAAACATAAAGCATTGGTTTGCAGAGAAAGGAATAGAGTTAAATTTTTATTTGGTACATAAAAATGATTTCAGTCAGGTAAGTAGTAAGCAGTTAGGCGATGATAATTGTGGAAATACACAGCGGTTTCTTTTGTTGGATGAATTTTATAGAACGGCTATTTGGTTGGTGGGAAGAAAACCTCTTTGGTGGGTAATACCAGAATCAGAAAATTATTCGAAATTCTCTAATCGATTAATTAAACAAAAACATCTTGATGAATTGGACTGGATAGACTTTGGAGAAGTTAAAAAAATTCCCGCTGTAGAATACTTTACTGCAACACTTTGGCAACTGTATAAATCAATTGAATCACCGTATAAATCTTTTGTGAAATTGATGGCGCTGGAAGTCTATGCACAAAACCACCCTTGCGGAGGTTTATTATCTTCACAGTTAAAATCAATTTTACATGGGGATCAATTGAAATCGAAAGAGTGCGATCCTTATCTTTTATTACTTCAGTTTTCAGAGGCATCTCTCAAACAATCACCACAAAAACTAGAGTTTTTACGTCGTTCTTTTTATCTTAAATCAGGACTAAAAGTTAAATTAGATGTTCGATACGAAAAAACCAAAAATTGGCGCTATGAATTGATGAAAGACCTTGTTAAGCAGTGGGGGTGGAGTACGGCAAGTTTAGATCGCTTAAATAACCGTCCCAATTGGAAAATAGATACGGTTGTTGAACAACGAAAAGATTTAATTAGAGAATTAACCAGTTGTTATTATGCTTTATCAAATTTTGCTCGAGTTCAAGGGGTAATGAATAAGAGCATAAAACAAGAGTTAACACACCTTGGTCGACAGCTTTATGCTTCTTTTGAAAGACGTAATGGAAAGGTTGATAGTTTAAATAACGGTTTGGCAAAAAATGTCACCGAAAACACATTAACTTTTTCAGAAAATGATAGTGTTTGGTCTATGTATCAAGAACAGATACCTAGAAATGAATTGTCTATTAACCAGTCGATATATGTCTGTTCTTCATTATTTGATTGTTTGACCTGGGGGTGTGTTAACAAAGTGATTGGGGCTAATACTCATTTCCACCTTTATACGAATAATGCCTACTTTAATCAGGACTACGCTAAGCAAACCACACGCGAAATATTGAAATGGATTTCTTTAGAAAAAATCAAACATTCCAATTTGGACTTTAAGGAGTCCGCTAAACTCCTCTCGCTAGGTCTTTTTATTAATACTGGGGTTGATCCTTTACTAAATGAGAAAAATCGCGACAGGTATTTAATCGCAAACAATTCAGATTGTCTTTCCTTGAGCTCTGAAAAAAACAATTTAGCATTTTCTTTTCATGTACTTTCACTGAATAGCTGGGGAGAAATCGACTTAAATTATTTTCAAGGTAATGATGCCATTCCATTATTTTTTAAAGAATATAGTGATGTAATCACTCAGTTATACTTACTAGAAAAGCCTTCATTTTATTGTCATGGGTTGTTGCAAAATAAAGCTATTGTGGAGCGGTTATCTACTTTGTTTCAAGATTGGATAAAGCTCTTATCAAAGAGTAGGACAGATAAATCTAAAACTTATTATTTAATGTCGGTTGGAAAACAGTTTTTATCGGTTAGTTTTGATAACAAACAAGTCGATTATAAACTGATCGCAAATAAAGAGACGCTTATCAATAGTGTTCACACTATTGATAAAGAAAACCTTCAAGACAAAAAAATGAAAGTTCATCTTGATCCTTTCTTACCTTTAAGGGCAATCGAAGAGTTGGTTTTATTACGTCGCTCTAATAAAAATCATCAATGTTTTATTAGTGAGGATAAACATCAAACGATTGAAGTGCTTTTTAAATCTAATTTAGGTGCAATTCATGCCAGAAAACATAAAAAAGCGAGCATAAAGCAAATTATTGCCCATTATCAGCAGTTTTTTATGAAAGCAGAAAATAGAATAGGTGATTTAAAAACGTTAGAAGTTGATTACTTTAAATGTGAAATAGCAGAAGCGAGTAGTGAATCAATAAGAACCTCCGATTCTAAAAATAAAAATCAAGTGCCGACAGTTAAGTTGTTACCGTTAAAAAACATTCACTCAAACATGAATAATTTCAATTTAATACAAGCTATTAAAATGGCCAACAATCCTAATCCATTGGCATTTAATTTTCATTCTAGTGAAAAAGATTATCTTTTTGGGGTTGATAAAGAAGGGATATATACAAAGTTGGCTCAAGATATCCTTAGTAAACGTAAAACAAAAGAGCAATATCCTATTTACATCACTGACCTTGATCTTGGAAAAGAACGTCATTTAGTTAATATTGTTGAATTATTAAATGTTAAAAGAGATTTAGAGAATAAACTTAATTTAATTTTATCGAAGATTAACCCGAATTAATTGTTTTTATTTGATGGGTTTCAGGATTACATTATATCGGCCACATAATATTCCACCAAAACATTCCTATTTTATTGCTGATCCTTTAGAATCATTGTAATTAATTGATAACTATCTGTATTTTAAAGAAATCGCAGAGATATGGCGTTTTTTGCTATATTAAGGGGTAATTAAAAATGGACATTAAAATAACCTTAAAGCAATGTATTGTATTATTGGCAAGTGTTGCTTTCACTGGCGTGTCTACTATAGCGCCAAGTTATACGCAAGATAAACCAGCAGCAGCCATCCCTGGAAGGCTACCACCAGAGTATATTCAAAATCAGGTAAGACCTTTGCTCAATGAAGTACGAAATGCCCAGCAGAAAAAGGATTTACAAGGTATTGAAAAAAACATTAAAAGTATTCTAGAACAACTAGGAGATTGGGCTGGTAATCCAGATTTGGCACCAACTTATTTTTCTCCGATCGAATCAACTACACCTAATCGAAAACCTGTCGGTATTTTGTGGCAGTCAATCAATGATGATATCCATAACAAAGTCATGTGGCGTCACGTACCTGATGGAAACCCCGAAAAGATGAGGCGAGGTTTACGTGCTGCCGCCCGACCAGTTATTACTTATTCGCTTCTATATTCGCTAAATACATACAAACAGCAGAAGCATCTGAATATTGTTATTAAAGGTGCGGACTATTTGCTAGGCCTACAACAAGATAATGGTCTTTTTCCTATGCCTGATTTACGGGGTAAAGATGAACGTCAAAGCGCTATTATTAAGAGGATATTACGTAAGAATCCTGAGGCTCTCAATGGCGGTTGGATAATTGCGGATCATAGAGGCGAACTTCTTTATGATCACTCGACTGCTGGCGCCGCCATGGTCGCTGCATACCGTATTACAAAAGACCAAAGATATTTTGATAGTGCCAAAAAGGCCAGTTTGTGGGCAATGTCTCAAGCAATTGATACAAACTGGAGTAACAATGCTTTTGCGGCTTGGTTATTAGCCGAATTTTATTCAATCAGTGCGCAAGAAATAGTGATTAAGTCAGCGATCGATAAAATTCGTTATGGTGTAATGCCAGGACTGTTGGATAATGGTCGTTGGTTAGACCCTTTTAATTCAAAACTGGTCTATCACTCTATTAATGTTCGAGGAATGCTTGCGGTGTTAAGACAATTGCCGAAAGAGCACTCTTTTAGAGAAGAGTTAACAATGAAGACTAGAAAAGCAATTGATAATGCGTCTCGGCAGATAACATCTTATGGAGCGTCATCGGTTTCTACTTCCACAGAAATGCTAATCGATGGGATCGAAGCGCTAGGCATTAATCAGAAATGGATTGATGCACTAAATATCAATATCAATGCAAGCCTGAAACAGCTACAAAATATCAAAGTGGCAGATGTTGGTGTGTATTTACCAAAATATATGAAATATATTGAAAACCAGAACCAGAAGAAGAGCAAATGATCTTTTCCTCACTAAAATTGTTTATGTTACGTTTAATGATTGTTAGTAGTTTTTGTTTATTACTTTGTAATTGTGGAAATAAAAGTGCTCTTTTTTTAGACGCATCTGAGCCGATTGAAAATACAGACACCAATAAATTGGATAAAACCGTAACCGAGATTGAAACAGGCTATAGCCACTCTGAAGAGGGATCATCCTCTAAAGGAGAGCAAACACCATGATGTTAAGTTTTGCGAAAATGCATGGGTTAGGCAACGACTTTATGGTGGTTGATGGTATTTCACAAAACGTTTATTTTAGCGAATATCAAATTAGAAAATTAGCGGATCGAAATAAAGGTGTTGGGTTTGATCAGCTTCTTTTGATCGAAGCGCCACCACAGCCAGATGTAGATTTTCATTATCGAATATTTAATGCGGATGGAAGTGAAGTTGAACAGTGTGGAAATGGGGCTAGATGTCTTGCTAAATTCGTAAAAAAAATGGGCCTTACTTGGAAGCATAAATTTAGAGTGAGTACCCAGAAAGGCATCATGAGTGTGCAACTTATGAGAAATGGTTTAGTCAGTGTGGATATGGGTATTCCCGAGTTAGAGCCTCAAAAAATTCCGTTAGTAGAAAACCAAGAAGCACTTAGTTATCAAATAGAATTAACTACGCAAACTATTTCATTTGGATCGGTATCGATGGGTAATCCACATTGCGTTATTGATGTAAATGATTTAGAGCATGAGTTGACTGATAAGGTTGTTGAAAGCATTGGGAAAGAAATTAACCAGCACCAGATGTTTCCTAAAGGTGTTAACGTCGGTTTTATGAATATTGTTTCAGAGAGTGAAGTCAGGTTAAGAGTTTTTGAGAGAGGAGCCGGAGAAACTTTGGCTTGTGGTACAGGCGCCTGTGCAAGTATGGTCATTGGCAGATTGCAAAACAAACTCAACCAAAGGACAAAAGTATTTTTACCGGGCGGACATTTACATATTGATTGGGCAGGTAAAGGCGAATCTTTAAAAATGATTGGACCCGCCGATTTTGTTTATCATGGCTATTTAGAAATTTAGTTTAAAAAATGACAACTATCCAACTTGTTTTAGCTGGTTATATAATACTAAAATTTGAGGAATAAAATAATAATGACAAATTCACATAATCAAACGTTAGCAAAACAGGCATTAGAATCAAACAAATCGATTCCAATAGAAATAAATAGAGAAGGCTTGGATGTAAAAGAGCAATTAAAGAGTAAAATTAACCTCGCTCGATTTAATACAATGATGGAAGAAGCTGCAGTTAGACAATATCTGTGCGAGAATCCCGATTTCTTTACTAAACAGCCAGACCTATTATCACATCTTGATTTAAATCATAGTGGTAGCGACGTGTCTTCTTTAATAGAACGACAGGTTAAAACGCTAAGAGAAAAAAACCAGTCGCTTCAAACGCAATTAGTCGAAATGTTGCAAGCGGCATATCGAAATGAAGAGTTACTTAATAATTGTAATCGATTTATGTTGCACCTACTTCAAGCCGAAGACTTAACTAGTTTAGTTAATAGGGTGTTAACTGGAGTAAAAAAAGAGTTTGATCTTGATGCCAGTGCACTCATATTAGTGGGAGAATTTGAACCTTGTCATCCTGCTAGGGTATTTAGTGATCCGAGTGAAGTTAAGCAGTTGTTAAACAACCAGTTCCCGGATAATTCGCCTCTTTGTGGCCGATTAGAGGGAAATACAAAATTAGAATTATTCGGTGAATTGGCTAATGATTTGAAATCCAGCGCCTTGATTCCTTTAGGTGAAAATTGTCGTCATGGGTTGTTAGCTTTGGCGAGTAATGATGCATCTCGTTTCTCTCCAGAAATGGGTACTCTCTTTACCGATTTAATCGCCAAAACAATTACGGGTTTGTTAAAAAACCATATTAACTGGCCAAGACTCACTCAGTTAATTAGCATTAAAGAATAATTGTATTTTTCCAATTCGTATAAGTGTACCGTGTTAAATACAAATAAAATAAAAGTAATTAGTTTTGACTTAGACAATACGCTTTATGATAATTCTCCGGTTATTGCCCGAGCTGAAATAAAAAGCCAAGAATATTTAGCGTTAGAATTTGAAAAACAAAATAAAAATTACGATGTTAATATTTTTAAAGAGATAAGGCAGACGTTTTTTGAAAGCAATGATATCGCTTTTGATAATTTAACTCATTTACGTGAAGAATGTTTAAGGCGTATTTGTTCAGCGCTACAAAATTCTGAATCAATCGTGCAACAAGCAACCGAAATATTTATTAATCTGCGCCAACAAGCTAGCATTCCAAAAGAAATTACTGCAATGCTCAAAAACCTTTCAGAACGCTATACGCTTGTCAGCATTACTAACGGAAATTGTGATGCAAGCAATTTAGCTGTTGGTGAATATTTTGATAAAAACTATTCACCACAGCAAGGTCATCGGGCGAAACCTCATATCGCAATGTATCAAAAGGTATTAGATGATTTTCAAATAGATGCTGAGCAGTTATTACATGTTGGTGATGAAGTAAAATCTGATGGCTTAGGCGCAAAGAATATAGGATGTCAATTCCACTTGTTTCAACCGTTTATAAATTCCGAATGTATACAAGAGTCGATTGATAATTTAATTTTTGCTACTCAATAATAATCCTATAAAAATGACGATGATTGAAGTTGATATTTTAATCCGAAATTAAGTTTGGCTCTTTTAAATTTCAAGTGGGTGAGCATTTTTATTTACTCACCCTAAGCCGAACCCTAAAAACGAAAAATTACTCAAAAAACATCTTTTCTCGCTTTTTTGGATGATTGCCAATTTCATTCATGGTATCAGMWWRAWAYWKWSRTSSRWWCWYMRYCRCMSMWTKWRSWTKRYCACWWGRRWAAATANMWTTTAGCGGGTCGCTATCCAAAATGACTAARTCAGCCAATTTACCMACTTCTAAAGAYCCWATRTGTTTATCCATRCCGATATAACGTGCACCRTCAATRGTAGCCGCTCKGATAACCTGWAGAGGCGTCATACCACCTTGRGCAAACATCCACATTTCCCAATGAGCACCTAAGCCTTCTCTTTGTCCRTGRGCWCCTAATTGMACGCTTACACCTTCYGCTTGYAGTTCCTTTGCCACTCTKGCRTTGTTGAAATGGTTATAGTCTTCTTCCGGAGCAATWGTTCTTCTWATTGARCGAGGGTAAAGAAYTTTTTGAGGAACRTATTTACTTAATARYGGGTGTTTCCAAACCTCATCATGYTGATACCAATAATTYTCACCCCAWATMCCGCCRTARCCMACYACTAGMGTKGGTGTATAACCGGTTTCACTYTGYTTCCAWAGTTGCTTTACRTCTTCATAGATTGCAGCCATTGGAATTGAATGTTCTACSCCCGTATGACCATCAATAATCATRGTYAAGTTATGCTGGAACAAKGAACCGCCTTCTGGCACTACCATCATRTTSGTTTGTCTTGCCGCTTCCAAAATTTGTTGTCTTTGGTCGCGTCTTGGTTGGTTGTAACTTTTTACAGAAAAAGCACCCTGTGATTTTAGTCGYTTTAAATGTTTAGTGGCRTCTTCAAGMCCATCGACCTCCGCCGTAATGTAGGTTGTTGCGCCATACAAAATTCTTCCTGTCGAAAAAATTCTTGGTGCGACAGTCAAACCTTTACGAGCCATTTCCGCTGATGCAAAAATTTCGCCTGTATCGTTGGATGGATCGTGAATAGTCGTCACACCAAAAGCCAATGAAGCTAAGTTCATCCAATTTTGCTGAGGCGTAATTTGATTGCTGCCTTGACTACCATGCCAATGTACATCAACAATACCTGGCATAATAGTCTTGCCTTTTAGCTGGATAGTTTTTGCATTGTTAGGTGCGGTTAAGGTGCCACTTTTTCCAATCGCTTTAATACGATTATCTGTGATCAATATTTCACCATCGGCAAATACCTCATCACCTTTCATGGTAATAATTTGCGCGCCGGTTAATAGAATACTTCCAGTTGGCTTATCGCTTTTTTCCTCAAAACTTAAACTCGTCGTGGTTGGTTTTAACGATCCTGATCCGGATTCTGATTTTGTTTTTAAACCGGCATCAGTTTTTGAATTCCAGCTCGAAATTTCAGGTAGCTTTAGTTGATGAAGTTTATCGCCTAAAGACCAATTAACTGTGTTACTAGCTTTGCTCCATGAAATATTATTTCCACCGAGATTACTAATTTTTAGTAATGGAATGTTAGTCGCTTTTGGTGATAACTCGATTGATTTTGATGCGGTCGTAAATGGTGCGACGTACAAATGATAACGCTCATTAAAAGTGATAAATTTTTCATTAGGAGATAACGCAAACTCTGTAGCCCATTGACTGCTAGCGTGATTTTTTTCATCGTTTCCTTTTAGATTGACACTAACCAAATGTGTTTTCTTATCAGAAAATCGAGTGACAAAGACTCTTTTGTCATCTTTTGCAAAAAAGGGCGAGTTTCCGGTTTCGGTAATTAAAGTGGACGCTCCTCCCGATGAACTCACTTTGTAAATTCCCGGATTTAAATCATAATCAGACGATAATAACCGTCCTGCGGTGACCTTTTGATAAACAACATTCTTTCCACCATTTGAAAAACGAGGCGCAATATATTTACCCGATTGTTTGGTTAGTTTGCGATTACTTCCCCCTTTTGAACGAACTTTTCTAACCGCACCTTGTTCTTTATCACTCCAGCTAACATAAGTGATCCACTTTCCATCGTTAGAGTAGGAAGGATAAAAAGCCAATTCATTGTCTCGACGGGTTAAACGCTTTGCTTTACCGTTGGGTAAGTTACGAGTATAAAGTTGGCCAAGTGCCTGGAATACCACTTGCTTACCGTCAGGTCTGACTTGAACCCAACGGAGCATTTTAGTTTCAAAGCTATCAGGGCCAGGGTTTTGCTCAAACCTTACTGCTTTGCGCATCGATTTAGTTGTTTTCACGTGGAAAGGAATATCACTAGCCACACCCGTTACTCGATTCACTTTATGTAATTTTCCGCCGGCCCATAAAACAATGTTTTTACTATCAGGCGTCCAAGCGATACTGGGGTAAACGCCATGTATTGCCCAAGTTTCTTGCATATCTCTATCTAGTTTTTTATATAAAGGCGTTTCTTTTCCGCTAACCAAATCTTTTATAAATAAACTTGATTGATTTCTTATTCTCCTTACAAAAGCTAAGTACTTTCCATCGGGGGAGGGAGTGGGTCTCACCGAACCGCCCATACCTGAAACTTCTTTTTTAATTTTTCCGTTACTTCTATCGATAGAAAAAATTTCGTAAATAACACTGTTAGAATCTTTACTGTATTCAAAAATAGCACCGGGAGTTGAATCGCGAGAAAAATAGACTTTTTTTCCATCGGGAGAAAAACTAGGTTCTCCTAAATCTTTTTGTTTATTTGGCTTTTCGTTTAATTGTAAACCRGCWCCGCCGACTTTGTGATACAGCCAAATCTCACCAGARCCAATWGAGCGACTAGAAGTAAAATGTTTATGGGCYGCAATATAATCACCGTCGGGAGACCATGTTGGACTATTTAATAGTCTAAATTTTTCTTTTGTCACTTGATGTTGATTAGTACCATCAATATCCATTGTCCAAATATTATCGGCGCCATCTTGATCCGATGTAAATGCTAGTTGTTTGCCATCAGGACTAAATTGAGGTTGCATTTCCCAAGCGATTGAGTGAGTAATTGCTTTCGCCTCACCGCCTTTAATAGGCAGCATGTAAATATCACCTAGCAGATCGAAAGCGATGGTTTTCCCATCGGGACTTAATGTCACATTCATCCAAGTGCCTTCAATTACATCAATATTAGCTAAGTAGGCTTCACCCGGCGGGTTATTAACATCCCAAGTGGCTTTTTCAGACTTGTTCTTTGCTTTAGCTTCATCTTTTTTCTGAATTTCTACTGCAATCACTGGAGAAAAATGGCATAAACTTAGAAAACAAGCTAAGCCAAAAGATAAGAGAATTGATTTATTCATAGTGAGTCCTTGTAAACAATTTCGATTTTAGTCCCCTCTCCCTTGACGGGAGAGGGTGTGATCTAAAAAGAGAATAAATCACCAAACTAATGAGTAGAGAGTTAAATTAACTTAAAACTTAAGTAATAGCAAAAGAGAGTAGTTTATTTCACCCTCTCCCCCAACCCTCTCCCGTCAAGGGAGAGGGAGATCTAAATTAAACGGCCTCAATTGAAACAGGAACACCGTTTAAAGCTGCATTACCGGTTAATTTATCGACAAATTTTTCATCCGTCAATTCATTTACGCTAACGCCTTGATGTGCATTAGCAATAGAAAGATTGGTATCGTTTTTTCCATGACCCCAACCATGTGGAATTGATATCACGCTTGGCATGATTTCATTGGTTGTTTCAACCGGGATTTCCACTTGTCCCACCCGTGAACTAACGCGAATTAATTGACCATCCTCAATACCCATTGATTTTGCATCTTCATCATTGATAAGCGCAATACAAGCGGGCTTGCCTTTTACCATGCGATAACTATTATGAAGCCAAGAGTTACAAGTGCGTGGAGCGCGTCTTCCAATAAGTCTAAACTTAAATTCTTGATCTGGCTTTGAAGTAAGATGAGTTGTATCTTTTAATCTTTCAAGATCTTCTAAGTAGATTTCTGGGGCTAGATTAATTTTTCCATTAACTGTTAATATCTTTTTCGGAAATTGCGGAGTCAATTCACCCAGATCGATTCCATGTTCCATTTCACTCAGTTTTTTAATATTTAACTTATCAGCATAAGGTCCTTTTTTAAGACCTTTATCCAACATACCCTTAACACCTAAACGTTTTAAAACCCATTTATAACCTTTGGCTTTAATTCCTGAAATTAAATCCTTACTTGCCATTTTTTCTCTAAGGCTCATATAAATTTCGGATTCAGACATTTGCCCTTTTTTTCTTTCAAAAAGCGGTTTGGAATAACGAGCGTAATTTCTAACCGCTAAGTGGTTAAAGACTAGATCATAGTGTGGACGTTCTAATGCAGAGGGTGGTGGTAAAATAATATCAGCTTTTCTAGAAGTTTCATTTAAGAAAAAATCTAGGCTAACAACAAAGTCTAATTGATCAAACGTCTTTTCAAGCATTGAGTTATTGGGCGTGGAGAGTAATGGATTGCCCGCACCAATAAACATGGCTTTAATTTGTCCTTCGCCAGGCGTTAAAATTTCTTCAGCCAATGCAACTACAGGTAACTCGCCAATGGTTTCTGGATATTTGCTAACTCGACTATGAAAACGAGCAAACTTTATTTTCTTGGTTATTCTTGAGCCAACGAGATCAATCGCAGGAGCGGTTAACATTAACCCGCCAGCTTCATCAAAACTGCCAGTCAGTATATTGAATAAATTAACCAGCCAATTAACCACAGAGCCAAACTCATGGGTTGAAACACCTATTCTTGCGTAAAGTACGGCGCGTTCCGCTTTAACAAAATCAGTCACCAATTGACGGATATCATCGGCTTTAATGCCAACATCAGAAGCGACGCTATCTGCATCAAATCCTTTGATCATYTTTTCGACTTGKTCRATRTTCTCAACRTGATCCGYYAATCKAGCCARATCAACTAATTGTTGATCAAATAAATAATGGATCATTGCCATTACTAATAAAGCGTCACTGCCTGGAGTGATAAAATGGTGTTGATCCGCTATTTTGCTCGTTTCTGTAAAGCGTGGATCAATGGTGATTATTTTCCCCCCACGGGTTTGAATGGCCTTTAGTCGCTTTTTAACATTAGGAACCGACATAATACTGCCGTTAGAAACAATCGGATTGGCTCCCATGATTAGCATGTGATCACAACGGTCGATATCTGGTATCGGCATTAATAGTGGATGACCAAACATCGTCATAGCCGCTAAGTGATGTGGCAGTTGATCTACTGAGGTCGCAGAATATTTGTTTTTTGTTTTCAAAGAACGATAAAAGTCAGACCCAAAAAGCATCGATTCAAGGTTATGAACATTAGGATTACCTAAATACACACCTACGGCATCGTTACCGTACTGCTTTTGGATAGATTTAAAACCTTTCGCGGTGGCTTCTAACGCGACTTTCCAAGAGACCGTTTTCCAACCATCATCCGTTTTCATTAATGGCTCGGTTAGCCTATCCTTATCACYATATAAATCTTRCAAAGCGACGGCTTTTGGGCAGATGTGGCCTTTACTAAAAGGATCCTGTTTATCACCTTTTATAGATGTTATTTTTCCTTGAGAGTGGGTAATTTCGATACCACACATAGCCTCACATAGGGTGCAAGTACGGTAATGCAGAGATTTTTCATGGTTAGAAGTAGTATCAGACATCTTTTTTGATTCATCTTTATGAAAAAAGGTATAGCATACTAGATCAGTTGACTAGGAATTGTAAATTGAAAACCGCTTAGCAGAGTAAATAAAGTGAACGAATGTTCGTTTTATTTGCAAGTCAGATTAATTAGAAGGAATTGATTTAAGGGAAAAGAGGTAGCTAGCTTATGTCAGAGCATGCATCGAACAAAAGGCAATCAAATAAAAAACATTCAGAAAGCTCATTAGCTGAGTTCTTTTTGCCTGATTTTTGTAATCCTCAATCAATGTTAATGGTGATATTAATTGGCGAGTTATTAGCTGTTATATTTACTTTACTTAATACCGATCCAAACGGAGACTTGTGGCAATTATTAGGGCTGTATTCGATTTCTTTACAATCTGTTGGATTAAGCTCGGTTGGTGTTTTGTGTTTAACTCGCGGTTATTTATCAACGCTTAGTGACTTTTTAGCGGGTTTGGTTAGTGTTGTGATTATTTTATGCGCTACTTTTGTTTTTACCTATGTCTCCATAGTATTTTATCACGGTAGTCTTTTCGATCTTTCCTATCACCTACAGTTTCAATACTTGGTTAAAAACTGGGTTATTGCGGGATTAATTGGTAGTGTTTTATTACGCTATTTCTATTTGCAACAACAATACGTCAAGCAAATCGGATTAGAATCAGCCGCTCGACTGGAAGCGTTACAAGCAAGAATTCGTCCTCACTTTTTATTTAATAGCATGAATGTGATTGCAAGTTTAACCCAAATTGATCCGAAGTTAGCGGAAACGGCAATAGAAGATTTAAGCGATCTGATCCGAGCAACGTTAGATAACAGTGATGATTTAATCCCATTAAGTAAAGAGTTATCCAATGGAAAAAAATACCTTTCGATAGAGTCATTACGATTAGGCGATAGGATGAGTGTGAAATGGAATGTCGAAGAAGGTTGTGATCGAGTTTTGGTTCCTCCGTTATCGGTACAACCGCTGTTAGAGAATGGCGTGTATCATGGTATACAGTTGTTGACTGATGGAGGTGAAATAGCAATAAACGTTTCTCGCGAAATAAACTTTTTGATTATAAAAGTTTCAAACCCCATTCCAACTGACACAAGTCAAGCCATTCGACATAAAGGGCAAGGTATTGCACTTAACAACATAGAGCAACGACTAGACGTAATTTTTAAAGATAAGGCATCTATCGGCTCTACACAAAAAGATGGTATTTATAGTGTGATAATGAAAATTCCGGTGGAGAATAAATAAGTGAAAAGATGCCACAAAATTGTATTGAGTGGCATACGGCTTGTTTAATTCATGTAATAGGTTAAAAGTTAAAACGTAATCCTAATGACACCATATCAATATCATCAAGAGTTTCATATTCAGCTGTGACTTTCATGGAGTCACTTGCCGAATAGACCAACCCTATTTGATTCCCAGATTCGCTAACATCGCCCTCTATATCATTAGAAGTAATACTGATGTTCAGCTCTAACTGTTTGGAAATATTTTGACGATATCCGACGCGAGAAGTATTTACATCAACATCAAATCCATCGAAATCCCATGTGTTTAGAGAGTAGCTAACGTACCAAGAACCGCCATTACTAAGATCAAAATTAGCACCCAAACCATAACCTTGAGTTGTTAAATCAAAATCAAACCCATCATCAGATCCTGATGTATTTGAATAATCTGCAATAATGAAAAGGTTATCCGAAATACTTAAAGATCCTTTTAAGTTAACTCCACTGGTATCAAATGAGTCAAAATCAAAACTTTTATAAGCAATTTCCCCATATGAATATGAAGGCGCGTCTTGAGACATAGCTATTGGCGAAACCAATAAACTTGTAAGTATCACCGCGATCGTTTTATTGTTCATTTATCTATAATTCCATTAAATAAGTTAAAGCACGATTTTGTGCGAATGATAAGCTATAGATTAATTCCATAAATAACAAGGTTAAATTCACATTAAATCAAAGTAATTCCAACTCCGAAGATATTTCCATCCATTTTTCCTCCAGGTCATCAAGTTCAGTGGTTAAATGAGCAGAATTTTTCATACAGTCAGCCAGTTGCTTTTTATTCTTTTCTTCGTAGATTTCACTGCCGGAAAGAGCCTCTTCACAACTTTTCTTTTTCTTTTGTAATTCATCTATTTCACTTTCAATTTTTTTAAGTCGGTTGCTTAATGGCGCTTTTATTTTTCTTAATTCTGCATCAATTTTCTTTTGTTCTTTTTTAGATAACTTATTTTTTGACGGATGGGATTGGCTACCTTCATTATCCTTCGATTTTGCACCATTAATTAAGCTACCATCCTTTTTTTCTTTTCCCCAGCGGTTTTCATTTAACCACTTTTGATAGTCTTTTAAATCGCCTTCAAAAGGACCGACYTTTCCATCGTTRAYTARCCAAAATTCATCKACAACGCTTTCTAAYAAATTCTTATCATGYGCTACAAGAATGACGGCACCGTCATAATTTTGTAAAGCTAAAGAYAATGCTTCTCGCATTTCAATATCAAAATGATTGGTTGGYTCATCRAGCAAYAAWARRTTAGGTTCAGTCCARGTGATCATGGCTAAAACTAATCGKGCTTTCTCACCACCRGAAAAMCCTTKSACTTTRTCTAARGTYTTATCGCCATTAAAGGCAAARCCMCCTAAGAAATTKCKAGCGACTTGTTCACTAATKCCYTCYCCTAAAGATTGAATATGCCARATAGGMGATTGRTCTAAATTTAGTTGYTCGACTTGATGTTGWGCAAAATAMCCRGCTTTAAARTGTTTGTTTCGKGAAATWTCRCCTGCTTGGCTTTCYARCTCTCCRCAGATWGCTTTWATYAGYGTWGAYTTACCYTCACCATTTCGGCCTAATAATCCAATCCTTTGTCCTGCCATAATTCGCATGATAACTTTGTTTAAAATCGTGGTCTGCTTATCACCTTGACCATAACCGACATCGACTTTATCAAGATCAATCAACTCGGTAATGTTTTTATTAATATCCTTAAATTCAAATCCGAATTTTTGTCTAATTTGAAYSGCGCTTACTCTATCCATTTTWTCCAAAGCYTTAACYCGGCTTTGTGCYTGYGTWGCTTTACTMGCTTTGGCTTTAAATCGAYTAATAAAACTTTCTAAATGTTCRATTTCYTTTTGTTGTTTTTCATACTCAGCTTGTTGYAATACTTGCTTAGCTTGTTTCTGTTTTTCAAATTGAGAATAGTTACCGCTATAACAATCAATACCTTTATTTTCAAAGTGTATTATATGAGTACAAAAGCTATCCAGAAAATCTCGATCATGGGAAATAGTTAAAAGCATCCCGTCGTAGGTTCTCATGTAACTTTGCAACCAAAGCACAGCCTCCAAATCTAAATGGTTAGTCGGCTCATCAAGCAATAACAGTTCTGCGGGTTGAATCAAAGCCTGCGCCAAATTTAAGCGCATACGCCAACCACCGGATAACTCGCTCACCGTGGTATTCATTTGTTCTTCAGTAAAACTTAAACCCGTTAACATCTTTGCGACTGAGGCTGGAAGTGACCAACCATCAATTGAATCGAGCTTGGTATTTAGATTAGCTATCGCAATGCCATCTTCTGAATCTTCCGCAATTTTTAAATCTTTCTGAATTTGTGCGTACTCACTATGACCCGAAAGTACATAATCAATCGAATTTAGAGGACTCGCCGGTGTTTCTTGCCTTGCACTACTAACACGCCATTTTGGTGGGAATTCCAATTCTCCTTGCTCAGGCGCTAACTCTCTACGGAGCATTGAAAACAAACTCGACTTTCCACAACCGTTTTTACCCACAACACCAATTTTTTGATCAGGGTAAAGTGTTTGGTTCACATCTTGTAAAAGCGGTAGGCTTCCTTGATAAAGCGAGAGTTTTTTAAATCGGATCATTGTTCTTTGGTCTGGTTTATATAGCAGTCAAAAATAAAAGGGGCAGTATACAGGGGTTGAGAGTACTTTAATTCAAAATCTTAGTATTTAAACGATAGCTTTTACGTGTATTAGAGTCTTATGGTAGACGCTTGGTGCTAACAGACGTTAAAAAGCTTTGAGCCTTCAAGCTAAATTTGCCACTTTAACCAACATAACATATATGTTATCCTTTTGATATGAAATGGACGATAGAATACTATAGTCAACAACTTGAAATTGAGGTGCTTGAGCTACCTGAAGGTCTTTTAGCTCGATACCTTCATTTGACCGAGCTCATGCTTGAGTTTGGGTATGCCACACACAAAACTTATTGATAAAGGCCTATTTGAGTTGAGATTGAAGAGTAAGGAAGGGATCGCACGAGTATTCTATTGCACTAAAGTTGAAAAACGAATTGTCATGCTTCACAGCTTTATCAAAAAAACTCAAAAGATACAAATAAAGAGAAAAAGCTGGCAACTCAAAGAATGAAAGAGGTGTTATTAAATGATAGGACATAACAAACTTAAAGAAAGGGCATTAAGAAATAAAGCCGTTCAAGAAGAATATGAAGCATTAAAACCTGAATTTGGTCTTTTGAGAGAAATGCTAAAGGCACGCAATAAAGCAGGCCTAAGTCAGGCCAATGTAGCTGAGCGTATGGGCACTAAAGCACCTGCAATAACAAGGTTGGAGTCATCGCTAACAAGCGGTCAACACTCACCATCAATTGCAACATTAAAAAAATATGCAGAAGCGGTTGGCTGTCATTTAGAAATAAAATTTATTCACTAGTCATTATGGTGTAACAAATCGTTGCTGTCGGAACTAAGGTTCTAAGGGGTTCAGAAGAGATTGGTCAATGGGTTAATTTTTGTTCGATATCCATTCCAAGGCTTTGGTAAAAATTAGTCCTATTTGTAATTCAAAATGACACCAAAAGAGGAAACAATATGAGTTTAGTCTATAGAAATGAAAATCCTTTATTTGTCCATTCTGCTAAAAACATTCTTGATATTAATGGTATCGATAGTTTTTTAAAGAATGAACACGGTAGCACTATGGGTCCCGAATTTGGATCAAGCAATTTACTTGAGCTTTGGGTATCAAACTCCGATGATTGTAACAAAGCTTTATCTTTGATTGAAAATGAGAGTAAAAAACAAGCAATTAAGCCTTCTTGGCTTTGTGGTGAGTGCAAAGAAGAGAATGAAGGTAATTTTGAACTCTGTTGGAATTGTCAGTCAAATCGAGGTGGTTTATAATTTTCGATTCCGACAATTAGCCGAAAAGAGTCTAGTTCTCAGCCATTTTATCATTCAAAGACTTAATCTTATCGGCTAAGCTTTTAATGATATTCATAAACAAATGTGGATGGGAATAGACCATTTTTGAAAACTCATCTTTATGAACCATTAATACTGAGCAATTAGTTTTTGCGATCACCGTTGCAGTACGTTTTTGATCGGTTAAAACCGCAATCGCGCCAAAAATTTCATCCTGTTTAATTTCGCCCACTTCAACGCCATTATGCATCGCAACGGCTTTACCATTAGTAACCGAGTAAACATAATCAGCTTCATCTCCTTCGGTAATAATCTCTGATCCTGCTTTAAATTGACTAAACCCTGGATTAGCGCGTTCTTCTTTGTCGGTTAACTTAGCGACTATTTGACTCATTTGGAGCTGTACTAAATTGTTTATGGCAAACCATTGAGAAACAAAGGCTTTATCCGATGCTAAAAGCTCAATGATTGCGTCAAGTTCATAAGCTTCAATGATTACATCGGATTTAACCGTATAATAAAGCTCTGAGTCACCAAAATCCTCCATTGAATGAGGTGTTAATATGTCATTCTCTTCATACAGAAAAAGATCCGTTTCATCGTATTCAACAGAAACAGAACCTTTTTTGATCAAATAAAGGTGGGTATGTCTGAATCCAGCAATTTGGATTTGCTCGGTATTTAGCTCCTCCTTTGAAAGGCCTTTTTCACACAAGGAAGTTATTAAAGACTGGGTTAATTCATGAAGTTTGGCATTGGCTGTGTTAAAAACTTCCGCTTGCTCATGGATACTGATCATTTCGAAATTTCCTATTAATCTTGCAAAGATCCTTGCTTAAATCTGATCTTGAGGTGAAAGGGTTCTAGATCTAAATTGTAGACCTTTTATAAGCAAATATCGAATAAAAGCCCTATTAAACCATTGGTACAACTGACACTTAGTACTCAACTTTCTAATCTTTTTGTCGCAATCCATGGCAATAACACTTAAATCGACATTGAGAGCTAATTTGATTGTATTCTTAGCGTGATTTTGGTATAAAGTGCGCCCTTTCCGCGACGGGAGGGTTAAATGGCTTTTGAAATTGAGTAAAAAGCTGATTTGTCGCGATGATTCTTAGTCTTTCATTTTAAATCAGGCTAAGGGTTAAAACAGAATTTTGCTGGTCGTTTAATTGTACTAAGTCCAAGGCTTATAGGTTAAATACTAGCTAGAAAGTATTTAAATTTGTAATAAAGAGGCTTTAGTCATGTCAAAAGTATGTCAAGTTACGGGTAAACGCCCAGTAGCAGGAAACAATGTTTCACATGCAAAAAACCGTACACGTCGTCGTTTTTTGCCAAACCTTCACACTCACCGTTTTTGGGTAGAAAGTGAAAACCGTTTTGTTAAGCTTCGTTTGTCTTGTAAAGGTAT
>NVTT01000024.1 GCA_002401655.1 Gammaproteobacteria bacterium
TGTTCGATTTTTCATTTCTGACTCTCCTTTTTTATGCGGAGTGCCAGTTTAGTGAGGTTAGATTTGGGCGCTAGGTGTCTTTGCCAAGACGTTTACGTTGTTAATCAAATGGTTAGAAAAATATGCGTTATAAACTAATTAGCTAAAAAAAACGCAAAAATCTCTAGTTGAGCTTTTCATGTTCATTATTACCCTTTCAATCCTATCCCTTTTTTTGATAAGCTGAATAATCAATTAATTTTAATTCTTATTAACACTTGATTGTTTGTACATCAACGTCTCGTCAATGTCGCAGTCTAGTGAAGCTAATTGTTAATAAGTGGTTAACAAAGCAGGTGACGAATATGCCAACATCAATCGATCGATATAAACAAGAACACTCGCACGATTACTTATCCAATTTGCCAGAGTTTGACTTTGATGAATGGGCGTCACTGCATAAAAATGACCCTGAAGCTTTCGAAGAAAAACGCATAGAATGGCTAACMGCTTGTATTATCAATGCACCACAAAAATATCAAAAACGATTAAATGGTTTAATGTTTCATATTAATTCCATTCGTCGACTAGAAAAAAACCCTCTGCAAACTTGCCTTAAAATTTCCGCAATGATGATGGATTCCCTTAACGACATGCGAGTATTTTTGAGCGATCTCAATTCGACTATTAGTTCTGAAACTCAAACAGAAATCAAAAAACAACAAAGTGCAAAAATTCTACACTTTGTTCAAAAATAACAATTTCTACATTAAAAACTTTGTTGACGATTCCTTACATTATATTTTCGATACAGAAAATATAAGTAGAAAATACCTATGTATGGAATAAAAACACCTAAAGCACTTTTTAACATAGGTTTAACTAGACCTCTTTTTTTATCAATCAAAAAATAGCATACCGCCAATGATATCGTATACCAAAAAATAAAAAAGTAACCATATTTAGTTAAATCAATTTCCATGAATTTATTCCTTTTTGCAAGTTACGACAACTTTACCTTTCACTGCAACACTTGTACAGATTAATCCTCCACCTGAATACCAGCTAGAAATAAAAGTTGTCATAGTGTTAGCCGCAGATTGAGTATTATAAGTTCCTTGATAATTATTTGCTTGTGCCGCAGATTCTGGTATTGTATTTCCGTTACTATCTTTAGCTGTACCTTCTTTATACTCGAACTCAAAAGTTATACCTTCCTCAAAACTGCCAGAAACACCAGTCAAGTTAAATATAGCAGTTGATCCGTCGGGAAAAGTAACCGTCGTGACAAGGTTAATATTCACCAATTTATTCAAGGCTAGCAAAGGAATACCAGCTGTAGCAGCAATTGTCTGAAAAAATGACAAATTGTTAGCTATATGATTTGTCACCAATCCACGATTGTAGCTGCTGTGGATAATATCGAAACTTGAGTTTACAGTACCTCCAGGCATAGTAATCCCAGATGCTTCTTCGACAGCAGCTTTGAAATCTGTTACAAATTGAACATATTCGTTCTCGATATCTTGCTCTACAACCACGGATCTTGCTGCAGAAAAATAAAGGTTTTCTGCAGGTTCATTAAATCCGAAAATATTATATTTAAATATTTCTTCATTCTCATAGTCCATTATATAAACAGCAACGATTCCTTGAGTATAAATTGGTACTTGTTGTTTAGCAGTATTCTGCCTTTGACCCTCACTGCATGAATTACATAATTGCCAATATTCTGTAGCCTGCAAGTCAAAACTACCCAATAAAATAATAAGCATTAACATAGTCGATATTTTTTTTATTCCCTTACACCTTTATTTATAAAATACATTGCAACAATTGCTCCGCTTGCGGAGCAATACTATTACATATTCATGACAGAATCAACGGTATGAGTTAAGCAGAGATCATTAACTAGTAATGAATGTCGTGGGATCAAAAGTTAAAGCAATAAGGACCTCAAAAAATTTGACTCAGGAAGAGCTAACAGCAAAATGTAATTTAGCAAATTGGGACATAAGTAGAGGCACTCTAGCAAAAATTGAATCAAAGGTGAGAAGGGTTACAGATATTGAAGTGTTGAGACTTGCTTCTGTTTTAAAAATATCTCCAAATGATCTTTATAGTAAAAAATCTATTTTTATTTATAAACCTAAAATATCAAATTCTTAATCATGCTAAATAAACGTCGAATCTAAAGTTTTTGGAATTAATTTCGTGAGAAGGCTTTAATGCTTTTAACAACGGAGCACCTTTTGGTCGCTTAACTACGACTCTTTTTACATTTGCTGTTAAAGCATGAGTCAACAAACTATCTGCGTCTAAATCTTCTCCTGCTAGTTTTTTAAATAGACGCATTTCTTTTTTCACTAGCGCTGATTTTTTACGAATTGGAAACATTGGGTCTAAATAAATCACATCGATCATTTCTAGTTGTTCAAAAGATTCAATACTATTTGATTTTTGTAGGTGTAAAGATTTTTTCAACTCTGGCTGGTTTTCAAACAATCGAATGAGCGCATTTTCAAGTAACAAATAAATTGGCTCGCATCGCTCTTGCATTAAAACATCACAGCCTAATTTTGCCATAATAAAAGAGTCTCTTCCCATACCTGCGGTCGCATCTAAAACTCTTGGCCGATAATGTGATTTGCAACCTATAGCTCTGGCAATTAATTCATTGCTTTTACTAACACTTTTTGCTCTGTAAGCAACACTTCCCTCGTCTAGATCAAAATGGATGCTAGAGCTTTCTCCATCCAAAAGCATATGCAAAAACAACTTATTATTTTGGAAATCAAATATGGCTTTATCAGTAGATAAATCATTTATTGATTCAACTAGCTCTAGATCGTTTTCCCGCGCAAACGCCTTAATCCATTTAGAATCAAAACCAGATAAGTCATTTATTGGTTTATTGAGTATGTTAAATTTAGTAATCAATTTCTGATATTTTATATTTGTTAAACAGCAATGCCTGAATGCCTCAATAGCGCATCAACATTGGGTTTACGCCCTCTAAAGTTTTCAAACAATGCCATAGGTTCTGCGGACCCACCTTTTTCTAAAATTTCCTGTAAGAATTTTTTACCCGCATATTTATTCATCACACCCATTTCCTCAAATAAAGAAAAWGCATCYGCAGATAAWACCTCTGCCCATTTRTARCTGTAATAACCWGCRGAATAWCCRCCWGCAAARATATGRGAAAAKCCATTTTGAAAACGATTAAAACTTGGTGGTGTTGAAACAGATACTGCATCTCTAGTTTCATCTAGAATTTGTTGTACTTGATCAGCTGATAATCCGTCACTCTTATGAATTTTTATATCAAAAATAGAAAACTCTAATTGTCTAACCATCATCATTGCGGATTGGAAATTTTTTGCCTTAATCAACTTGTTTAAAAGATCTGCAGGTAATGACTCACCGGTTTCATGATGACTGCTTATTTTTTCTATAACCTCTGCTTGATAGCAAAAATTTTCCATAAACTGACTTGGTAATTCAACCGCATCCCAAGGCACATTGGCAATACCAGAAGCAGACAATTCATTAACTTGGGTTAACATATGATGAATACCATGACCAAATTCATGGAATAATGTCACCACTTCATCATGGGTAATCAGTGCAGGTTTTCCTTCTGACGCAGGCGTAAAATTACAGGTTAAAAAGGCTATCGGGATTTGAGTCGTACCTTGATCAACTAACTTAAACCTTCCTTGATAGTCATCCATCCATGCACCACCACGTTTATGAGTTCTTGCGTAAGGATCTAAATAAAATTCTGCGATCAAGTTTTGTTGATTATTCTCAGTTCGAAATATTTGATAGTGTTTAACATCTTTATGCCAAACGTTTGTTTCAACTTTTTCAATAATCGCTACATTAAAATGATGTTTAGTTAAATCAAAAAGCCCTAAAATCACTTTATCAATTGGAAAGTAAGGTCTCAGTTGTGATTGTGAAATTTGATATTCCTTTTGCATGAGCTTTTCACTGTAATAAACAGAGTCCCATGCTTTAAAGTCAGTCACGCCATTTTCAGAGGCAAACGTTTTTAATGCTTCAAACTCTTCTTTCGCTTGTTCTTTACTTGATTTTGCTAAGTCGTATAAAAAACCTAATACTTCTTCCGTGTCCGTAGCCATCTTACTTTCTAGAGATAATTCAGCGTAATGTTTAAAACCTAATAACTTTGCTTTTTTATTTTTTAAGGATAAAAGCTCCTCCATTACTTGGCTATTATCAATATTTTTATCTTCTGAAAATTCAGAGGAGCGAGTAACGTAAGTTCGATAGACTTCTTCTCTTAACTCGCGATCATCGGCATAGGTCATAATCGCAATATAACTCGGAATTTCCAAAGTCACCAAATAACCATCTTTTTCTTTAGCCTTTGCCATTCCTCGTAGCATTTCAATTTCTGTTTCAGGTAATCCCGCAAGCGAATCAGCATTATCAAAATGCTTACTCCACGCCATAGTGGCATCCATAAGATTCTGCTCATACTTTGAAGATAGTACCGCTAACCTTGACTGAATGCTTGCGTATTCCTTCTTATCTTTTTCATTTAAGTCTAAGCCTGACAATTTGAAACCAATCAATGAATCTTTAAGGATATGAGTTTTTGTAGCTGATAGATTTAACTTGTCACGTGATTGGTAGAGTGACTCGGTTAATTTGAAAAGCTCTTTATCTTGCCCTTGTTCAGTCGAATAATCAGTCAACAACGCTAACGCTTTGTCATAAGCCTTGCGTAATTCATCACTATTACAAACACTATTTAAATGGGAWACYGGAGACCAAACCTTACCYAACTTATCTTCCAWYACYTCYAATGGATACATRAAMTCATYCCAATTAAARYCTTGAGARCCWGATAAWTTTTYCTTTAAMCKYTYMASYGCTTYYTTRTTAMYKTCAATCACTTGCTSRATWGCYTCAGYAACATGYTCKGGCTTAATGTYRGMMACTTGTTCTATWGGATTATTYAATAAYAAGGGRTTAATTATAGYCATACWWAAATTGCCAAAAGGGTTGATAACGCGCAAACTATCAGCATNATTNAAAKACAAGCAAGTTTGGCTGTCTATTTAGAMAGCRWYAGAACGAWAGGTGAAAAKAKTATGRCAAATTCAARMWCTCACGRRTATGASTAYGATTACGTAGCAATWGGYGGWGGMAGTGGMGGTATAGSMTCSATTAATMGRGCSTCTATGTATSGACAAAAATGYGCSATCATMGAAGCAAAAGCWCTTGGAGGAACCTGYGTAAAYGTAGGWTGTGTCCCCAAGAAAGTCATGTGGTTTGCWGGACARGTRGCTGACGCTTTCAAATATGCGCCTGACTAYGGTTTTGAYGTTGAATTAAAGTCACACTCKTGGAAAACYCTAATMGACAACCGAGAAGCYTATATCAGCCGAATTCACGCRTCTTACGAYAATGTTYTRGGYAAAAATAAYGTTGATGTSATAAAAGGYTGGGGCGTTATTCAAGATGCACATACTATCAAAGTRGGCGATCGTTTAATTACAACCAATAAAATCCTCATTGCAACAGGCGGTGAGCCAAGTATTCCTGAAATAGAAGGAAAAGAACATATCTTAGATTCAGACGGATTCTTTGCTCTCCAAAGTCAGCCTAAAAAAGTAGTTATTGTTGGAGCCGGCTATATTGCAGTAGAGCTTGCTGGTTTATTAAATGCTCTCGGCAGTGAAACCCATCTTGTTGTGAGAAAAGATGATCCTCTTAGAGAATTTGATCCAATCATAAGAGAAACATTGGTCGAACAGATGCAAGAAGAAGGTATCACCATTCATCGACGYACTCARATCACTCAACTGACTAAAAATGACGAARRTCAAATYGARATARCSACTAATTCAAAYGCTRATATTCCAAATATGGATGCCGTGATATACGCCATTGGGCGCTCGCCAATTACAACCGGTCTCGGTATTGAAAACATTGAACTCGAGTTAGATGCTCGCGGTTTTATAGTCACAGATGAATACCAAAACACTTCCATCGAAAATATTTATGCGGTTGGAGATAACACTGGTAGAGCACAACTTACACCTGTAGCAGTAGCCGCAGGAAGACGGTTATCAGAACGCTTATTTAATGGCAAAACCSATGAAAAACTCGATTACAACTTGATTCCAACCGTGGTTTTTTCTCATCCAGCGATTGGGACTATAGGATTAACAGAAGCCGAAGCTAGAGAGCAGTATGGTGACGATGTAACCGTTTATACATCGGGGTTTACTGCAATGTACACGGCGATAACAAAACACCGTCAGCCAACAAAAATGAAATTAGTTTGCTCAGGTGCGAATGAAAAAGTCGTAGGGATCCATATTATTGGTTTAGGCGCAGATGAAATGCTTCAAGGATTTGCTGTAGCGGTTAAAATGGGAGCAACTAAAGCAGACTTTGATGATACCGTTGCGATTCATCCTACTTCAGCTGAAGAGTTGGTGACGATGCGATAGATATCCTTTAAATTTGTTTACTGCTATTAAAAACAACTCATGAGAAACCTACCTGAGCACTTCTCATGAGTTAAACTTTCAAACTTTATAATTCACAATCATTAGCCTTTTTCTTTGTACGCCAAATTACAGGCTCCCAATATTCTCCTTTTCTAGTTTTAAACCTTTTCAAACGATTAAATTTAGCAGCCAGATGATAAGTCACATTTTTTTCTATTTCGATTTCGAGAGGTTTTGATTTCTGAATTCCTCCACTTCGTCTGATATTTTCTCTAGAAGAAATCAACTCATGTAATTTTATAATATGTTTACCGGGCGCCAACCTAAAAGTTTGTCTATTTCTAAGAACTCCATCGCCATCAATTGAATTTACAAATGCTGAGTGAAGATCTTTAGTTACAGGCGGTGAAAAGAAAACGCTAATCTCTCCACAAGAACTATCTTCGGATTGTTTATTATCTTCAACTTGAGCAACTTGTATAGATTGCTGGCCAATTTCTATTTTTATACTCGGCCTATAGTTCCCAGTTATCGGCATATTTAAATGCTGTTCACCATCATTATTTAAAACGCTCATGGAAAGTTTAGTACCACTTTCCAACCCCAACAAACTATCGAACATTTTCTGCTTATTTGATTCTGAAATACGATGTCCAGAAATCTCTACAATTCTATCACCGGTCTTCAAGCCATTTAATTCTGCGATACTATTAGGTGTGACAGTTAATACCTCAAAACCCTTAGAAGCATGACTGGTATCCAGCACCACACCCAAGTTAGTGGTTTCACTTGCGGGTTTTTCTACCGCAAAATAAAAACCCTTCATTGATTCACTGCTTTTCTTTCGCTCTTCTGCAATTGCATATAAGCTGGCGTCTATTTGATACTGAAGCCGATTTAGTATTTTTTGCGTTGTATCACTATATTGATTATTTTGTAACGCAGCAGTTTGATAGCTTGCACTCAAAAACATTACACATATAATATTTAAAAATATTGTTCTCATGATTTAATCCTCGTTTAAATTCTAATTACATGACTATGATCATTGGTAGCCATAAGTCGTTTGATTACTTCTTGCCGATGTTTCCATAGCTTGATCTTATCATCATCATTTCCACTATCTAAATATAATTTCTGAAGCTCTATATCGATGTGCGTTAACTCCATCTCCAAAAGAAATTTATTTTCATGACGATTGTTTTCCTTTCCCTCGAGAACATTTAACTCTGATACTAACCTTTGGTTTTCTTTAATTAAATTGGCAATCACTTGCTCGTTGTTCAACACGTTACGTTGTGATGATCGATTGTTTATTTGCAGACCAAAAACAATAAATAATGAAGCCGCTATAGCCACAAATAAATATCGCTTTTTCATTTCTCTACTTTCTTTTTTTGACTGCATGTTAATATAAGAAACATTATTCGAATTTTTTTTCCCCAATTCGGAGTTAAACTTAAGCCAACTTACTTGTTCGAACTTATGGCTGTTCTCTGCCAGCACTAGATTCAGTTTGTTTTGAATATTGACTCTATTATCAAATTTATTTTCACATTCATCACATCCTAATATGTGACTCATTTCTATGTCACTAGGAGCAAGAAGTTGGCTATCGTTTAAATGCATTTATGACTTCTCCTGTATAGACTTATTGATGTTTAAATAATCAATCGCTACAAAACTATCTTTTAAGAGAACATAGGCTCGACTTAAAACCGACTTAGAAAAACTCTCCGATTTATTAAATAATTTGCCTATTTCTTTATGTGTGAAGCCTTCAACTTCATGTAATACCAATACCGCCCTAGACTCTTGCGATAGAATTTTCATTACTTTAACAAGATCAATCTTTGCGTCACACCAATCAGTTTCAAATAAGTCTTTCGACTCTAGATTAAAAATAAGATCATCCTGATCAGTCAACATTTTTGAATTTTTGGTCAATAAAGTGATACTTTGATTACATATAATTCTACGAACCCATCCAGAAAAAGAACCTTCTCCTTTATATTTTTGGATGTTTTTAAATATATTAAAAAATGATTCTTGAGTGATATCTTGAGCCAAAGCGGCATTTCCGGTAATACGAAACGCTAAAGAAAGACTCGACCTATAATATTGGTTATATATTTTTTCAAAAGATGCGTGATCGCCACAAATGGCAGATTGAATAACATCTTCATCAAAAACAACTGTAAACCCAGTGTTTTCTCGCATTAGCTCTCTGTTAATCTTTTTATCATTATTAATATTCACTCACTATTATAGAACTAGACAAGTTAAAAGCTTAAAGCGTCGCAAATTATTAATTTTATCTCAACTTTCGAAAAGTATTGAGGCAATTCGCTCACAATAAATGATCAATAGTATTTATCAAAGTTAGAGATTGTTGAACATAACCGCCACCGAACATATTAGCGTGATTAAGAATATGGTAGAAGTTATAAAT
The DNA here is from genome assembly GCA_002401655.1 of Gammaproteobacteria bacterium. Taxonomy (GTDB): domain Bacteria; phylum Pseudomonadota; class Gammaproteobacteria; order Enterobacterales; family Kangiellaceae. The sequence continues at coordinate 8,929 of NVTT01000024.1, forward strand.
TTCTCGCCTTATCGAATAGCCTGGTTGAATCGCATGGTGTTTTTGGTATTGTTTAAGGAAGCCTATTTCATGTGCGCCAAACAATTCAAGCATCGCTAAATCAACCTCATGATCCCCATAATAACAAGCAGGATCGTAGATAACGGGCATTCCATCATTCAAATAACTAATATTTCCTTGCCATAAATCTCCGTGAACTAATGATGGTTTTGGTTTGTGCTGGTTAAGAAACTCGCGGATATTATCTAATAGCTTCGTTGTTTGCCCAATGGAATTAATCGCTTCAAGTTTTTTAAGCTGAGGATTTAGTCGATGGTTAATAAAAAACTCGCCCCAATTTTCACACCAATTATTTTTCTGAAGATTTAAACCAATAAAATTATCGGATTCAAAACCGAAGTTAGTGTGCGTTTTTAAATGGAGATTCGCTAATGCTTTTGCAAACTCAAAAGTATTACCTGTTGTCTTCAGTTCAATAAATTCTAATACTAAATAGGCTTTATCTTCAAAAACACCTTGTGTGATGATTTTTGGAATTCTGAAGCTGTTTGTCGAGTCTAGTGCGTTTAACCCTTGAGACTCGGCTAAAAACATACTTTCACACGTTACTGTATTAATCTTTACAAAATATTTATTTTGTTTATTTGACAAGCAATAGGCTTGATTGATATCTCCGCCGGAAAGCATTTCCCTAGTTTCCGTAGTAAAAAGCTCGCGTTGACTCTCGCTAATCGCGTTATCTATTTCTTGCCAAATATTCATTTTCTTAATATTCATATTTAAACCTAGAAAAAMCATACAAATGCAAACTTTCTTTCCCATCGTAACGACATAAGAAACATAGCAACATAACTCTCAAAAATATACAAGGTAATCACAATGTTAAGAAATCAAATTACAGCCCCTCTATTAGCCATGAGCGCCGCATTTGTCATGAGTGTATTGTTAAGCGCATGTAAAACTAGCCATGCAACCAATCACTCGTCAGAATTTTATTCCGACAAAAACAATATGACTATTCATAGAAACCATGGCAAAGCGACCTATCATGTTAACGATAAAACCTTCACTTATGATCAATTAAGCGACAGCCAGAAGAAAGATATTCTAGAAATGGAAAAAAGCTTAAATATCCTCGAATTAGCGAGCCAAATTGATAGTGAGGCAATGGAAGCTTGGGCAGAGAAGATGGAGCTTATTGCAGAAGATATGGAAGAAGAGGCTGAAAAACTTGAATATTMWKYWGAGAASCTTGARKWTKMTKKWGRYWMTMTTRARKTTRRYGRMMKWWCYAWWARWRTWRAWGWMRYRRCWARRAAAATAGAARTCRMGAYRAGARWWWTRGMARYYAAAATGAGAGTKWTRGAAACYRAAATGYCGAGTATTGATAGCGCKAAGATCAAAGCAATTRMRRKRMAAGCAGAARARTAYARAGATTTACTGATTGAAATTTCGGAATCTATTTAGTATTTAATCAGTACYGCTTTGTAAGACCTCGAGAAACTCTTCTAAGTCAGGCATGGTTTTATAATGCATTCCACTAACTGGGATTTCTKCCCAGTCAGCTTTTGAATCGGTATAGATATGCGCGACAATCAACAACTTATCATCGCCATCTAATAGTCCAGCAGGGATCCATTGGTAATCTGAATCACGTAGTTTGTTTGGAACAGGKGATCCGCAACTCGAACAAAAATTTGAAGAAAACCCGCTATCCTTTTTATAATAAGTAATTTTATCTTCACTCGATATCCAGGAAAAAGAAGTTAGATCGACGATAGTTGCAGTGTTAGAAGCTGAACCACCTTGTTGCCGACAAAGCTTACAGTGGCACTGATATAAATTGGGAATTTTACCTTTCAACTTAAACTCAACTTGTCCGCAAATACATTTGCCAATCATAATAATGTTCCTGAATTTCTAATCTGCTTACGCACATTTCAAAGCCAAAACTTGCTCTTGTAAATACTCGCTAGTCACATTTTCAGCGGGTATTAACTCTCCCACTACAAGCTCAATTTTGGAATAGAAACGTTTAGGTAAACCTTTCATGGCTTCGCCACCTGAACGGCTAAACCAACTGCCCCAAAGCCCTTTCAGCGCCATTGGCACAACTGGTACCGGGGTTCTTGCTATAATCTTCTCAATACCTTGCTTAAATTCACCTAATTCACCATCTGCTGTCAGTTTTCCTTCTGGAAAAATACACACAACTTCACCTTGCTCTAACGCTTCAGCAATTAGGTCAAAGGCTCGATCTTTCATTTTTTGATCTTCATGGGCCGGTGCAATTGGGATAGCACCAATAATTTTAAAGAAACCGCCAACGATAGGCATTTTAAAAATTCGATGATCCATAACAAAGCGAACATTTCGTTTGCAGTAGCCACCAATAATTAATGCGTCAACAAAACTGACATGGTTACAAACTAAAACACAGCCATCTTTTTTAGGAATTGAATTTAAATTTAATTGCCTCATGCGATAAAGCGTATTAATCAAACACCAAGTAATAAATCGCGTGATAAATTCTGGCGCTTTAGTAAACACATACATTGCGACAAATATATTGATTATTCCTGTAACTAGAAATATTTCTGGAATGGAATAATCCATTGATAGAAGTATCATCGAAAATAAACCAGAAACAACCATAAACAGAGCATTGACAATATTGTTGCCAGCCATCACTCTAGACAAATGCTTTTCGTCACTACGTTGCTGAATTAAAGCATAAAGTGGTACGGTAAATATTCCACCAAAAATACCAATCATAACAATGTCAAAAATTATTCGATAAGTGCCCGCTAATTTAATAAATTCCATTGCTGAGTAAACAGCCGTTAGACCCGTTTCCGGATTTGCATAATAAAGGTCAATCGCAAACACACTCAAACCAATTGCTCCAATTGGTACCAAACCAATTTCGACTCTACCACTAGAAAGTTTCTCACAAAAAACGCTTCCGATAGCGATACCGATTGAAAATAGGGCTAAAATTAATGTCGCTACACTTTCTTTTCCCGCTAACGAATATTGCGTATAGCTAGCTATTTGAGCAAGAAAAACCGCGCCATAAAACCAGAACCAAGAAATGCCGAGAATTGCTAAAAAAACGACTTTATTGGTTTTTAAAAATTTAAGATTACTCACTGTTTCAGTAAATGGATTCCAGTTGATTTCTAATTCAGGTGCTACAGGAGGTGTTTCAGGAATATGTCTGCTTGTTAAATAACCAATAACTGAGATAATTAAAACCGTTGTAGATAACCAAAAAGCGATATCCATATCTAACGCTGCAATCGCTCCACCGACAATAGTTCCAATTAGTATCGCCAAAAAGGTGCCTGATTCTACTAATGCGTTCCCTCCGACCAACTCATCTTCTTCTAAATGTTGCGGTAATAAACCGTATTTAATTGGACCAAAAACGGTTGATTGAAATCCCATTAAAAATAACACAGCTAAAAGTAATTCAGTATTATCCAAATAAAGACCGAGTGTTGCCAATATCATAATGCCTATTTCAGCAAGTTTAATGTATTGAATACTGACCGATTTTTCGAATTTATCTGCAAGTTGTCCGAAGGTAGCCGAGAATAAAAAGAAGGGTAATATAAAGATAACCGCCGCCGCAGTGACTAATAATTTAGAGTCCATTCCTAATGCAGACAAGCCTCTAAAACCAATTAAAATAACTAACGCATTCTTAAAAATATTATCATTTAACGCGCCAAAAGCCTGAGTTAAAAAGAACGGTAAAAACCGTCGTTGCTTTAACAATGAAAATTGGCTAGGTTCTTTAGTCGTATTAATTGATTTAGACATATTCTTACCTTAAATTAATTCTCTAGCGTAAATAAATTCTATTTGTGAGAATTCAATATTCCGTTAACAAAACAACCATTTTTAAGAAAATGGATACTTTGTTCGATAAGCTGACTATCCCACATCATAAAGGAGTGATGCAAGGGCATTACGATAAAGTCTGACATATTGCTACATTGGGTACTGGATACCTCTACTACACCATCTCCTGGCGCATTGGCACTCGCTTTTTTATAAAACCAAGTAACCGGAATCCAAGGGATAAATGGCTTATTTCCCGCAATAATACCCGTTTCTATGTTTGGCTCAGGCAATGTGTTAATTAATTGGCTATTGGGCACTAACTCGATGCTCACCCTTGGTGTCACATATTTAGGAACCGTATGATCGGTCATAAATTTAGCTATCGAAGTTCCTTTATTGGGAGTACCCAACATCACACAACGCGAATTTTCTAAACCAGTAGCACCCCTTGCTAACCATTGCTCTTTATTTGCTAACAAGCCTCGGATCATCAGTCCGCCAAATGAATGTCCAATAAAATGAATCTGTAAATTAGGATTAATCTGCACTTTAACCTGGTCTATTACTTGAGAAAGAATGGATTCAAAATCATCGGAGTGACTTGGGTATCCGATATTCAAAACATGAAAGCCATCCCTTATCAAACAAGACTCGAGTTTCCTCATGCTTCTAGGTAAACGACCTAAACCATGTAAAACAATGACTTGTTGTTTATATTCTTTTGATATTTTCATTTAAAAAACTAAATCTCCCCTAACCCCTCTTCGCAAAGAGGGGGACTAAAATCAAAATATTATAATGTTCTCTTCGCAAAAAAGAGGAAGAAATAAATGTAGTCTGCTTTTGCAGGAACGTTCTACTCTTTTACCTCCCACTTTGCGAAGGTCGTTACATGGATGTAACTTAGCAGAACAATGCATGGAGCAATTGTCGAGGGATTGAGGGGGATTTAATCTTTTAATCTAACCCAAACAACCTCTCAGTATTCACATAACAATTTTTGGCAAGCTCACCAATACTTTGATTCCTAGCTCGAGCAATAGTTTCTGCAATATGCGGTAAATACTGAGGTAAATTTCGACTGCTTTTAGGTTTCGCTCTTAGCTCTTTCGGTAAATCTCTAGGCATAAGATAAGGTGCATCCGTTTCCAGCAGAAGACGATCATTAGGGATCAAGTGCACACTATTATATAAATCCATTCCTCTTCGCTCATCACAAATCCAACCGGTTATACCAATAGTTAGACCAAGATCAAGATACGCTTGCATATGTTCAACTTCACCAGTAAAACAATGAACTACACCGCCATTTAATTTAGAGGCATATTGTTTCAACAATTTATATTGCTCCTCAAAAGCATCTCTTTCATGCAAAAAAACCGGCTTCTGACATTCAACCGCTAATTCTAATTGTTGTTCAAACACTCTCAATTGATCTTGTTTAGGCGAAAAATTCCGATTGAAGTCCAATCCACACTCTCCCACTGCCACCACATTAGCTTCTTTAACCAAGCGATATAATTCTTCAATATCTGATAGTTGAAAGTCTTCCGCATCGTGTGGATGGCATCCAGCTGTCGAGTAAAGCTTGTGGGGGAAATCCTTGGTTAGCTCTAAAGCCTTTTTACTTTCAGCTAGATTAGTGCCTGTCACAATTTGCTTAACTACACCATTCTTCTCGGCTTCCTCGATTATAATTTCTCGATCATTATCAAACCGTTTATTAGTGAGATTAACGCCAATATCAATATATTTGAGTTGATTATTAAGCTGATCATTAACAATCCCATTAACTAATTGGTTCACACTTTAATCCTCACGAGGAGCCTGTCCGAAATAGAAAGCCTACTACGGAAAACCTGTTTTTGCCCTATTTCCTGCTTATTTTCGTCAAAGAGAGTGACTTTTCTCTTCAAATAAGCAAAAAATAAGACTAAAAACTGGCTTCCCTCGCTACGGCTTCTATTCTCGGAAAGGCTCCTAACAGAACAAACTTATTTAAGCGATTGAACTTGCGCTATACTAACACCAATCGAAAAGAGTCAATTTGGTGATCCTGTGGCAGACTATACCCTTTACGGCGCTGATTTTTCAATGTATAGCGGAAAAGTACGTGCTTACCTGCGTTATAAGCTTTTTGACTTTGATGATGTGTTATCAACGGTCAATGTTTATAAAAATATCATCGTACCAAAGACTGGCGTTAAATACATTCCCGTTGTAAAAACACCTACTGGAGAGTACCTCCAAGACACTACCAACATTATCGATCATTTAGAGGAGATCCCTTCTAGTCGTCCGGTTTATCCGACAACGCCTAAGCAAAGACTAGTCTCGCTATTACTAGAACTATATGGTGATGAATGGTTATTGATACCTGCAATGCACTATCGCTGGAATTTTGATTCCGTCAACCAACCTTTCTTATACAAAGAGTTTGGAAGCATTCTCACGCCTAATCTGCCTGGATTTATCAAACACTTTTTTGGTAAAAAGATTGGTAGTAAATTCAGATCAATGGTTCCTAAAATAGGCATCACGRAAAAATCYATTCCTGGAATTGAAAAGTGGTTTGAAAAAGAATTTTTACCTTCCCTCAATGAGCATTTTTCACATCATAATTTTTTATTAGGGAGTAAACCTTGTATAGCAGATTTTGGTTTTATCGCTTCGCTTTGGGCTCATTTGTATCGTGACCCTTACCCTAAAAAATTAATTTCTGAACAAGCTCCTAAAGTGGCGGAATGGGTAGAAAGAATGAAAGATGCCTCTAATATCGATGGTGAACTATTGCCTAATGATGAAATTCCAGAAACACTCCTTCCCATTCTTAAAAATTTATTTGAATATCAATGGCCAGTATTAGAAGATACGTCTAATAAATTAGCTGAATGGTATGCAAAGGAAACCAATAATATTTCGGCAGGACATTCTGTTGAAATACCTAGAATGCTCGGAATGCATCAATTTAAAATTGGCTATGTAGAAGAGCAAAGGAGTGTGATGCCTTTTTCTCAATGGATGATGCAAAGACCTCTTAATTATTATTTGTCACTCACTTCAGATGAAAAAAGATCCGTCGATCCTTTGTTAAAAGAAGTGAATGGATTGTATGCAATGCGTTTTAAAATCGAAAATCAAGTGATGCGAGAAGATAATAAAATTGTTATTCGAACCGTTTAACTTTTGTAGTTAATCTTTTAATTCTAATTTTTTTTAATTCTTCAAGTAGCCAACTTTTACTTTTAATGATAGGCATCTCTTTACAGTGTATTTTATAATATTTTCCAGACAATTTACTTTTAGTGGCTGAATATTCAATAAAATCTTCAGCCGTTTTAATGTCGTCTTCATAATAATGGTGTTTTTTCTGTATGTGCTTAATCGCTTCTATGCCACTGTACATATCACCATTACGTTCGAACTGGCATTTCGGATTTTCTACAAATATTAATAATTGTTCGATTTCGCTATTAGTATTTCTTGCATTAGTTTTTGAAATAGAAATAGATAATATTAATAGTATTAAATAAATTACTTTCATAAATTTTACTCCTAAATATTTTTTATATTAATTAATTCTTCTTCACGCTGTTGCTCATCCAAACGCTTAATCAACTCTTTACGTTTATCGCAAGGCTCATCACAATCACAAATTTTTTCTAAACCAAGATCAGAAATGCCACCGCAACTGCCCTTTATTTTCTTCTTTTGAAAAATATAGCCAACAGACATAATTGTCACAACAATTAACATCAACACAAATGTAATAATAAATATTTCCAAGACCTAATCTCTATTTTCGTTTTCATTCTAAATGTTTTGAAAATTCAGAGCTATATCGCTCAACAAAACCATCTTCCGTTTTCACCAACAAATAGATTGCTAATCCTTTTGATTCTGCAAAAACCAAAGATTCTTCAGCACCCATCACCATAAAAGCCGTCGCATAAGCATCAGCCATCATGGTTTGTTCATGTAAAACGGTGACTGATGCTAAATTATGAGTGATTGGTTTACCTGTTGTTGGATCAATCGTATGCGAATATCGCACGCCATCTTTATCAAAATAATTTCGATAGTTTCCAGACGTCGCCACACCTAAATCATTAGGAAAAAAGACCTTTTGAATCTGACGAAATTTTTCAATCGGTGCCTCGATAGCTAGTCTCCAATTTTTGAATTTAGAATTTTGTCCTTTAGACGCTGTTTCACCGCCAATCTCGACTAAATAATTTTTTACCCCTTGATTTACAACAAGCTTTGCAATTTGGTCGACACCATAACCCTTTGCTATGGCAGACAAGTTTACAGAGAGTGACTTTAATTCCTTTTGAATACAGTTTTTTTCAATATGTAATTTTGAATAACCTATTTGTTCTAAAAATTTTGCTATGATTTTATTACTAGGAATATGATCATTGGTCTGTTTTGTATCAAAGCCCCACTCTTTAATTAACGGATCAAGCGTTATATCAAATTTACCATTGGTATCTTTACTGATCGCTAGAGCTTGTTCGATAACAAATATATTTTCTTGCGACATGGGGATGCAAAGTCCGCTGTCATTTTGATTAAATAAAGAAAGTTCTGAATCTTTAATATAGGTAGACATTAACTGATTAATTTCAATTAATCGAGCATCAATTTTCTGTTGTAAAAATATTTGTTCTTGTTGAGTGGATTCAATGGTTATTTGATAGGTTGTACCCATGGTAAAACCAATAAATTGACGATATTCTTTTTCATCCGTATCATTTGTTTTATCATCACAAGATGCAATGAGTAAAAATAAAATAATAGTTATAAGGGCTCGGAGTCGCATATCAATTGTTTTCGTAGAAAGTAATCGTATTTCTTTTCACTATAAGTGTAATTTAAATCTAAAGTTTAGCAACTCCGGCGCCATTAAAAAATCATGCCCCCTCTCCCTTGACGGGAGAGAGATGGGGATTCCTACATGGATGTAGGTCACATGGGTAATGCAGGAGCTATTCCCCTAGAGGGTGAATATTTATATACTACCCGCCAAAATCATCTAAGAATATATTATCTTTTTCAACACCCAGATCTTCTAACATTTTAATCACCGCAGCATTCATCATTGGTGGTCCACACATATAATATTCGCAATCTTCCGGTGATTCATGTAATTTAAGATATTCATCATGCAATACGTTATGAATAAATCCAGTTAATCCATCCCAATTGTCTTCTGGTTGAGGATCGGAAAGCGCAACATGCCATTTAAAGTTGTCGTTCTCTTTGGCTAGTTGATCATAATCTTCTTCATAAAACATTTCACGCTTACTTCTTGCACCATACCAAAAAGAAATTTTACGATTCGTTTTTAATCGTTTCAATTGATCAAAAATATGTGAACGCATCGGAGCCATACCCGCTCCACCGCCGATGAAAACCATTTCATTTTTAGTTTCTTTAGCAAAAAATTCGCCGTAAGGACCTGAGATAGTCACCTTATCGCCAGCTTTCAAATTGAAAATGTAGGATGACATTTTACCTGCTGGTAAAGTCATATTTCTTGGTGGCGGTGAAGCGATCCTAACATTTAACATGATGATCCCTTCTTCACCGGGATAGTTCGCCATTGAATAAGCGCGAGTCACATGTTCTTTCACTTCCGAGACAACATCCCAAATTTTAAAGTGATCCCAATCTGGATGATATTCTGGATCAATATCGAATTCTTTATAACTTAATTTATAAGGGGGACATTCAATTTGAATATAACCACCCGCTTTAAAAGGAACACTTTCTCCTTCCGGTAATTTCAAAACAAGTTCTTTAATAAACGTTGCTTTATTACTATTAGAAACAACTTCACATTCCCATTTTTGCACACCAAATATTTCTTCTGGTAATTCAATTTCCATATCTTGTCGTACATTAACTTGACAAGATAGACGATAGCCTTCCTTTGCTTCACGTTTATTAATATGCCCTTCTTCAGTTGGCAGGATTGAACCGCCACCCGACTTAATAATACATTTGCATTGACCACAAGTTCCGCCACCACCACAGGCTGAAGGAACAAATACTCCAACATCGGCAAGTACGCCTAATAGTTTACCACCAGCATTGGCAGAAATGGTTTTGTCTTCTTCACCATTTACTCCAATACGCACTGCACCAGTACTGACCAAGCTTGATTTGGCAGCAAGAATAATTAATACCAAAGCCAAAATGACTAAGGTAAACATACTCACACCAATAATGATTGTATTTAACATTTCTTAATTCCTTTTTATTAAAGCTGAACGCCGGAGAACGACATAAATGCTAATGCCATTAAGCCAACTGTAATAAAGGTAATACCTAACCCGCGAAGTCCATCTGGTACATCGCTGTATTTCATTTTTTCTCTAATTCCAGCAAGTGCGACTATTGCCAACATCCAACCAAAACCACTTCCTATCCCATAAACCACCGATTCAGCTAAATCATATTCACGCTGGATCATAAATAAACTGCCACCTAAAATTGCACAGTTCACTGTAATCAATGGAAGAAAAATTCCGAGCGCTTGATAAAGTGCAGGGAAAAACTTGTCGAGGATCATTTCTAAAATTTGAACAATGGCAGCAATAACGCCAATATAAACAATTAATCCCAAAAAGCTTAAATCAGTATCTGGCAAACCTGCCCACGCTAACGCGCCATCTTGAAGTAAATAGGTTGATAATAAATTGTTCACTGGAACAGTAATCGCTTGCACAACTACAACAGCTACACCCAAACCAATAGCAGTTTGAACTTTCTTAGAAACGGCTAGGAAAGTACACATTCCTAAAAACGCAGACAAAGCCATGTTCTCTATAAAAACTGAGCGAATAAATAAACTAATATAATGTTCCATTAGTTAGACTCCTCTACTTGTTCAGGTTTCCAAGTTCGAAGCGCCCAAATAAATAATCCGATAATGAAAAACGCACTTGGAGGTAATAACAATAAGCCATTGGTTTGATACCAACCGCCATCTTGGATGGGATGCAAAATAGTAAATCCTAAAATGCTACCGGAGCCAAATAACTCTCTTATGACGGCAACGACGATTAAGATTGCGGAATAACCTAAACCATTTCCGATACCATCAAAAAAGCTCATAATAGGTCCATTTTTCATCGCATAAGCTTCTGCTCGTCCCATGACAATACAGTTAGTGATAATTAAACCAACGAAAACAGACATTTGTTTGGATGTACCAAAGGCATAAGCTTTTAATAATTGATCCACGACAATTACCAAAGACGCAATTACCGTCATTTGCACAATAATTCGAATACTCGAAGGGATCTGCTTTCTTATTAAACTGATCAACATATTTGAACAGGCTGTCACTAAGGTGAGAGCCAAACACATCACTAAAGCGGTTTCTAATTTACTAGTAACGGCGAGCGCGCTACAAACACCTAACACCTGAAGAGCGATTGGATTATTATCCAAAATAGGTTTAAGAATAACAGCCTTTAATTCTTGCTTATTGATAGCCATAGTCTTATTAGCCATGATTACGCACCTCCCTTAACATTTAACTGCGCTAGGAAAGGACCAAAACCATCTTCACTTAACCAATAATCCAGCATATTTTGTAATCCACGAGTGGTCATAGTGGCACCCGATAGCGCATCTACTTCAAACTCATTTTTAGGAATACTTTTAACCAGTCTTAACGCGGGTTTGCCATTGTCATCTAACAGTTTTTTATCTGCCCATAGAGCCAGCCAACGAGGATTTTCAACTTCACCACCCAGACCAGGTGTTTCACCTTGCTCGTAAAACTTTAAGCCGACAATCGATTGCTTATCCGCTTTAAGTGCTATAAATCCGTATAAAGTAGAAAACAAACCTTTACCATGAATTGGCAAAATAATCGTTTGGATTTGGTCGTTATCTTTCACTAAGTAAACCGATGCAATTTTTGAGCGACGACCGATTCTTGCAAGGTCATTTTTAATCTCAACGCTAGTTTCTTCTTCCTTCGCTAATTTGCGTTGGTCAAATGATTCAGGATTACTGACAGAAACAAATCGACCTGATTTTAAATCGATAAATTTTTGTTCAATATTGGCAAACGCTTCTTCGATATCGCTATCTTTCGTTAACAAATTAGCGACGACTAAAATATTTTTCTTTTTATCTAATGATGCATTAGCGAGTTGTTTATCTTTTAGTAAAACAGCTGCGCTAGAAACAATCACTGAACAAACTAAACACAAAACGACTGCAACAGTGATCGTTTTAAGAAAACTCTCGGAGTTTGGTTTTTCTGAATTCGAATTATCCGAATTTAAATTATCTGTATTAGCTGACATAACGCTTAGCCCTCCGCTTAATGTTGGCTTGAACGACAAAATGRTCAATTAAAGGTGCAAATAAATTTGCGAAYARAATYGCTAACATCATGCCTTCTGGAAATGCKGGGTTAACYACTCGRATCAACACACACATCAARCCAATTAAAAAWCCAAAATAAAACTTACCTTTRTTRGTTAATGAGGCWGATACCGGATCGGTTGCCATAAAYACCATACCAAAAGCAAAMCCYCCRGTRACTAARTGCCATTCCCACGGCATGGCAAACATTGCATTAGTKTCRCTWCCWATCCAATTAAGCAATAAAGAYGTYGCCACCATACCKGCAAAAACACTRAGGATAATTCTAAACGAYGCAATACGAAGATAAGCCAAKAACAATCCGCCAATYAAAATCATYAAGGTCGACACCTCTCCGATRGMTCCMGGAATTAATCCATAAAAWGCATTCCACCAGTTTTCATCAATCRCRTAGGWTAAATCACCCGYTGCWGCWRCWGCCAAYGGCGTYGCRCCTGAAAAYCCATCAACTACCGTCCAAACATCCCCTGACATATCACTAGGATACGCAAAGAACAAGAAAGCTCGTCCTGCAAGCGCTGGATTAAGAAAGTTTTTACCGGTTCCGCCAAAAACTTCTTTCGCAATCACAACACCAAAACTGATACCTAACGCTACTTGCCAAAGAGGAATTTCTGGTGGAAGAATCAAAGCGAAAAGAATCGAAGTGACAAAAAAACCTTCATTGATCTCATGCCCTCGAACCGAGGCAAATAAGACCTCCCAAAATCCACCGACGATAAATGCCGTTGCATAAATAGGCACAAAATAAAGAGCGCCGATATACAGCGAACTTAAAATATCTTTAGAATAAGCAGCGCCAAATAAATCCATCATATAACCGCGCCAACCACTTAACTCAGTGACACCGGTTTGAGCCATCGCATCGACAGCCTGATAGCCAACGTTATACATTCCCCAAAACATCGCTGGAAAAGTACAGGCCCAAACAAAAATCATAATCCGCTTTAAATCAATACTATCTCTTACATGAGAAGCTGAACGAGTCACATGACCCGGCGTATATAAAATAGTAGTGGCGGCTTCATATAGTGCGTACCACTTTTCGTATTTACCGCCTTTATCAAAATGCGGTTCTAAGTGGTCGAGATATTCTCTTAAGCTTTTCATTAGCCTTCCTTCTCAATGGTGGTTAGCACATCGCGAAGGATGGGGCCGTATTCATATTTACCCGGACAAACAAAGGTACAAAGTGCTAAATCTTCTTCATCAAACTCTAAACAACCTAATTCTTGTGCGTCATCGGTATCGCCAACAACAATCGCTCTAATTAATTGAGTTGGTAGAATATCCCAAGGCATTACACGCTCGTAACTGCCGATAGGCATGATTGCTCTTTCACTGCCATGGGTAGAAGTATTGAGGTCAAATGTCTTACTTGGGTTCAGATGAGAAATAAATGCATTAGTCACAGAAAACTTGTCAACGCCAGCATGCAACCAACCAAATAATTCTTTATCACGACCTTCCGCCAGTACACTTATCTGATTGTGATAGCGACCTAAAAACGCTCTGTGGTGAACAGCAATATGACCATTAAAGACTGAACCCGAAATTACGCGCTCATCACTGGGATTTATTTGATCTTTTAACAACTCGTCAACGTTTGCACCTTGCTTAGTCCTGATTAAACGAGGTTCTTTAACCAAAGGACCTGCAATAGCTATCACACGATCACAATTTAGTCTTCCAGTAACAAACAATTCGCCAATAGTGATCACTTCTTGATAATTGATATGCCAAACTTCTCGATTGGCATTAACTGGCTTTAAAAAGTGAATATGTGTACCGACATTACCAACAGGATGTACACCTGCAAACGCCTGGTAGTTAGCTATTTCATTCTTTTCAATTTTTAAACCTTGATTACCATCGTAACTGACAAACAAATCGCCTTCGGTCAACTGCTTAAGAACGGTTAAGCCATGGTTAAATTCAGACTCTTTTTCTTTAATAATCACCTGAGGGTCAGCCGATAATGGATTAGAGTCCATAATAGAAACAAAAATGGCTACCGGAGAACCACCTCGCACGGGGACTTTACTGTTTGGCCTAGTTCGAAGCGCAGCCCATAGACCTGCTTGATTTAGTCGCTCAGTAATACTTTCTTTTCCAATTGAGCTTAACTGATCGTGAGGCGTTTTTTCAAATTCAACACTTTCATCACCTTCAATTTCAATCACAACTGAAAGCAACTTACGCTTTGCGCCACGGTTTATAGCAACAATTTTGCCACTCGCTGGCGCAGTGTAACGAACACCGTCATTCTTTTTGTCTGTCCACATTAAATCACCACACTTAACTTGGTGATCAATCCTAATATGCATAGACGCTTTCATGTCAATGTAGTCCTCACCAAGCAACGCCACTTGAGTAATTGCAGGACCAATATGAATTTCTTGTTTAGGGCTTCCAGTGATTGGAAGGTCTAAACCTTTTTTGATTTTAATCATAAATTTTTCTAGTTTTATGTTAGTAAAATTACTATAGTCTAGTTAGCACCTACTTACTTGATATTTTGGCATGGAAAAATAAGCCAAACCATTCAAAAAAGCATTTCTAGACAAGCGAATAATAAGAATAAAACCCATTTATTTTGAAGCTCAAATGGGATAACAATTGCATCTCTTAAAAACCGCGTATTATACTGGGAAGAATGGAACATTGACCAGAAGAAAAACACACATTTTGACAACCTTTTTTAAAAAAATTGATTTAACTTATTTTTATAGGTTAACACTGAGAAAATTCAAATGATTTGGCGACGCTCGATAAAAAACCGCCTCATTTTAATCATTCTCACCATTTGTATCTCGGCGTTAAGCATGGGAATGCTTGTGATCGGCATCAATAATCATCAATCAAATAAAAATGCGATGATTAAAAATGCAACGTCCCAAGCTAAACTTTTAGCGGATCTTGCGCTCGAGCCATTATTAAAAGATGAATTTGGAGCCGTCTCATCAGTTTTACAAAATGCTTTTTTAGATAGCCAATCAAGTGGCGCTATTTTTGATGCTATTGGACAGCAAGTCGCTATTAAAGAAGGTTCAGATGGAAAGTATATTAGCGATTCTGAATATAAAAATATTACCACGCGCCGATGGGGTTCAAAGTATTTATATGTTTGGCAAGTCGCACAAAAAAATGATGAAATTGCTGGGGTCGTTTATTTAAAAATATCACGTCGTGATTTTGATAGACAAACTCAAACCTACGTCATTTATAGTTTGGTCGTTTTATTGATACTCAGCTTTATTATCTACCTTGTCGCACAAAAAATGCAAAAGAGTATTTCTAACCGAATTGTCACCTTAGAGCAGATCAGTCGTCGAATAAGCCACAGTAATAATTATAGTATTAGGGTTCCTAATTACGGAGAGGATGAAATCGGCTCGCTAGCCCGTTCTTTCAACTTAATGCTAGAAACCATTGAAAATAATCAACATGAAAGAGATCGCGCCCATGAAGCGCTTCATATCAATCGAAGGCGGTTAGAAAGCGCGGTCAAAGATTTACAGTATTTAGCCAATTATGACTCGCTTACTCAATTACCTAATCGTGCATTGTGTATGGATCGAATAAAAATAGCGGTCAAAGCGGCGTCTAGAGAAAATATTATGATGGCGGTAATGTTTCTCGACCTAGACCATTTTAAAGACGTTAATGATTCACTTGGTCATGCAATTGGTGATCAACTGTTAAAATATACAAGCCAACGACTGCAAGAGCATATTAGAGAAGACGATACCTTAGCTCGGCTTGGCGGTGATGAATTTGTCATCATATTAAATAGAATTAAAAAGACTGAAAATGTGATCGATGTTGTCGAAAAAATTGTCTCTAGCTTTGAGAAACCTTTTGAGTTATCCGGTTTTCAAGTCAGCACCACGGTTAGCATTGGCGTCTGTTTATATCCCAATGACGGTATGGACGTAGACTCATTAATGAAAGCAGCAGATGCGGCCATGTATAAAGCTAAAGATGCAGGGCGAAATACCTTTGAGTTTTATGAGTCTCATTTAAACCAACTTGCCAACCGGCGCCATCAACTTGCGAATGAATTAAGAAATGCGATTAAAAATGATGAACTCCATTTGGTTTTTCAGCCACARCTCAATTTACCCAATAATAAAATTATCGGTGCAGAAGCATTACTCCGATGGCAGCATCCAATCCTTGGAAATATTAGCCCCGCCGAATTTATTCCGGTTGCAGAAAATTCCGGTATGATCAAAGAAATCGGTGATTGGGTACTCGATCAAGCCTGTATGATGCTAGCAAAATGCTTACAAGAGCAAATCATCATACGAATAGCTATTAATCTATCGGCATTGCAATTTAAACAAGCCGATCTAGCGTCTTCYATWGGCRATACCTTAAAARCCTACCGCATTCCTCCTCATCTGTTRGAAGTAGAAATTACRGAAAGCATGGTTATGCGAGATGTTAATAAAGCCGTCGCTATACTGGAAGAAATAAAAAGTATGAACATTCGAATAGCAATTGAYGATTTTGGGACGGGCTATTCTTCTTTATCKTATTTAAGACGCTTTCCATTAGAYGCKTTRAAAATTGATCAGTCATTTGTRGATGAACTAGTGGTAGATAAAGATGACACGGCMATTACWCTWGCAATMATTTCCATGGCAAAAAGYTTAAGGCTMGARGTTATTGCAGARGGCGTAGAAACTAAACAACAATTTGATTTTTTGGCTAAAAACCATTGTGACGATGTACAAGGCTATTTCTTTTCCAAACCTTTAAAAGAAGAGCGTTTTATTGCGTTTTTAAAGGAACATCGAGCTAAAAACAACTAATTTGGCAATATTTTCCCTAAGGAGTAATATTGTCGCTGAAATTGAGCTGAATCAGTTGTATCTCATCCGTCAGTCAGGTAATATTTGCGCCCTTTTTATGGGTCACTTTTAGACTTGTTGTTAGATTTAACGACAAAAATGCGACATATATTAAATACTTAAACAGCTTATTTTGGAAAAAATGGAAAATTCAAGAACTCAATTAATCGCAGGAAACTGGAAAATGAATACTTCCAGAGTCGGAGCTATTCGGCTAGCGAGTCAAATAATTGCGTCCTCAGATGCCAGTAAAACAGCTAATTGTTTAGTCATTGTTCCAAGTATCCATATTGCCGATGTTGAAGGACTCAGTAAGCATAGCCATGTAATACTCGGAGCACAAAATGCTCATTGGGAAGAAAGTGGCGCCTACACCGGAGAGTTAAGCATCAAAATGCTTAAGGACTACGGCGTTAAGTATTTATTAGTGGGTCATTCAGAAAGACGAGAAATGTTTGGCGACACTGACCAAAATGTCGCAAAAAAGTTTCTCTTAGCAATCAAGAATGATATTAAACCCATCCTTTGTATTGGTGAAACACTTGAACAAAGAGAAAATGGACAAACATTAGAAGTATTGTTTGCTCAATGTAAAGCAGTAGTCGAGCTTGCCGGTATTCAGTCTTTTGCCAATGCGTGTGTTGCTTACGAGCCAATTTGGGCAATCGGGACCGGCAAAACAGCCACTCCAGAACAAGCACAAGAAACACATAAAGCATTAAGAAATTGGTTTGCGGAGCAAAATCAAGACATCGCAAACAATTTACAGTTTTTATACGGTGGAAGTATGAACGGCACAAATGCACAAGAATTACTTTCACAACCAGACATTGACGGCGGATTAATTGGTGGAGCCTCACTAAAAGCCGAAGAATTTTTAAAAATATACTCATTAGCAGGATAGAAAAAATGGAACAAACAATATTAATCGTTTATTTAGTCGTTGCCATCGCATTAGTTGGCATCATTCTTTTACAACAAGGTAAAGGCGCAGAAATGGGAGCCTCCTTTGGTGCTGGTGGCGCAAATACCGTATTTGGTGCTGCGGGTTCTGGAAATGCAATGACCAAAGCAACAACCATTTTAGCTATCTTATTTTTTGCTACGGCAATGGCAATCAGCTACATCAACTCAAGCCCAGAAGTCGTAGTTGATCAGCTTTTTGTTGATGAAAAAGCAATTGAAAAAGTGGATTTAGATTCTGAGCTACCCATGTCAACGGACTCTATTGAATCTGCAACACCTACAGATGATGCGACAATGAAAGCAGAAACGGCTCCAGTCGATCCAAAAGAAGCTTCTGAAATTATTAACAAGGATAAAGAAGAGCCAAAAAGCTAACGCCTCTGAATTAGGTAGATACGCTGCCTTGAGAGGTGAAATAAGTTAGCTAATTGACCTCAAAATTAGCGAGATAACTTAAAGATTTAAAATGTTAATATTTATAAAATGCGGATGTGGTGAAATTGGTAGACACGTAGCCTTGAGGGGGCTATGACTTAGGTCGTGTGGGTTCAAGTCCCTCCATCCGCACCAACTTCAGGTTCTAAACGAATCAATCAAACCGAAATACTCGATGAGAGATTTCGGTTTTTTTATGTGTGGCAATTAATGATGAAGTTGAGCATCCATATAACTTCGGAGTAGTTTATTTATTCTAGTTTGATAACCTGATCCTTGAGATTTATACCACTCTAAAACATCAGCATCAAGCCTCATTGTCACCGACTTTTTTGTAGGCACTCTGATAACAGCCTGTTTAAAGAAGTCGTCATCAAGTTCCGCTATGTCACTTGTATCAATCTCAGAATCCTTCATTTTAGCCAATTTATTCCAATCAGTATTAGAGACTTTCTTCATATAGCCTTACCTCTCGTTTAGTGGCTTTTCGAGCCGRAATAATTCGGGTGATATCGTCAACTTGCTCCGTATAWACNACCACWCCAAYTAGAGYYTTTAACCAACCWATMGATAYCCAGCGMRMYTCWCCRTAAGCTTCACTMRTRTCTTCTTTTGTYAKAAWSACATGATTAAATATATCRATRGCATCRTTRAAGTYKATTCCATGTTTTTRGATATTRATTARRTTTTTAGTCTCATCCCATTCAAACTTCATCTGACATCCTGTACATACTTTTGTATTGACTAGCTTAACTCAGAGTATCCGGTTTGTCACTCTTCAAAGAGTTATTTATGAGACAGTAAGAAACAGTCACTTTTAAAATTTGTCCGTTCTATGGTTCACATTTAATTTAGAAACGCGTTTAGCTTTGCTTATCATTTTACTTGAATAGGGTGTTAGTATGTCAGACTACTGTAACAATATTTTGAAAAGAGATGGACTCCTGTGTCAGACGATAAATGGATTAAGATACAAGAAGCTATTAAAGATTATGGCAAGAGTTCTTGGAAACCAATAATTTCCACAAATAAACAGAATAATGTTGTCTCTAAATTTTGTGGTCAACCTTTACTGAGCAATGAATATCAATTACCTGACTGCGGAAATTGTAAGAAACCGATGCAGTTATTTATTCAATTAGATTCTCGTGAGATAAGCATGATTTCAATCGGTGAAGGGATTCTACAAGTTTTTATCTGTACCAATGAAGTTTCAGAATGTGACGCTTATGAGTCCATCTCAGAATGGTCATGTACACGAATTTTACCCTTTGGCAAAGAATACTCAATGCCGGGTGATTTAACAAATGATGCCAAGCGATTTCCAGAAAAATTTATCAAAGGCTGGCGCGAAACTCATGATTACCCCAAACAGGAAGAGCTTGAATTACTTGGTWGTMMRMKMRSCGMTGAWKAWGSWGARWTKMNTTNGGGYNAANGATYKYSWCWCGRMRRWSMKRMGYKCNMAGGTTGGCCTATGTGGATTCAGGACATTGAATATCCAAAGTGTTCTAAATGTTCTAATAAAATGGGCTCTATTTTTCAAATTGATTCCGAAGATAACGTTCCGTTTATGTTTGGAGATGGTGGAATAGCGCATGTTATGCAATGCACAACTCACAAAGAGCAAGTTGCGATTGCTTGGTCATGCTATTAATATTATGCAGGATTAATAAAAAAGTGGAATCTTTACCATTAACCCCAGAACAAATAGCCAATATAGCAAACAACAAAATGTGACCCACTGATGTTAATTAATGTTCAAACAAGTCTTTAAATGAAAATTGATAGAGGTAGTGTACTTAGATCAGTGCAACTTCAACTAATAATTGAAAAACTAGAATTAACTTGCACAATATATAGTACAAGTTATACTTGTACTATATATTGTGCATTAAAGAGGTTTTTATGAGAGTCGTCAATTTTTCGGAAGCTCGAAATCATTTGAAAAGCGTTTTAGATCATGTCGTTGATGATATTGATTTTACAGTGATCTCGCGAAGAGACGCTGATGATGCAGTAGTCATGTCTCTCGATTCATTTAATGGATTAATGGAAACGGTGCATTTATTAAAAAGCTCAGCGAATGTAAAACACTTATCTAAGTCAATTGGACAATATCATTCAGGTAAAGTAGAAAATCATGAGATAACCAATGATTGAAACCATAGCTTGGACAAGAGAAGCCTGGAAAGATTATATTTATTGGCAAGGACAAGATAAAAAGACACTAAAACGTATTAATAAATTGCTTACAGAAGCTCAAAGAAATCCGTTCGAGGGAATTGGAAAGCCGGAATCACTTAAAGAAAACTTGTCTGGTTTTTGGTCTCGAAGAATAGATGAGGCAAATAGACTAGTTTATACAGTTGATAAAAATCAACTTGTTGTTATCTCTTGTCGTTACCATTACGATAAATGATCTATCCAATCGTTAATACAGATAAACTACAAAACTCGGTGTTATATCCATCAAAGAAGTACATATAATTTAATGAACACATTATTTGAAAACGACTTCCACTGCCCATATTGTGGCGAATTAATCTCAGTACTTATTGATTGCTCTGTGGAGCAACAAGAATATATTGAAGACTGCCAAGTATGCTGTAGGCCGATTACTTTTAAGGTTGAGTCAACCTATGATGGTGATCCAATGGTAACCTTATTAAATGAAAATGAAGTTTAACAAAATCTAGCCACTTGAAACTCAAAAGAGCCAAAGTTGTACTAATCCACGGTATATTCAGTACCGGCCTACTAATGTTTTGGATGAAACGAAAGCTAGAACAATGTGGTTTTGAATGTTTTTCCCCTACACTTTGGCCGATTGATGGCCGTAAAGGTATTGAATTCGCCAGTGCTAATTTAAAAAAGCAGATCGATGAACGATTTGGACCGTCCGAAAAAATATCCTTGATTGGATTTAGTATGGGTGGAGTTGTCGCAAGATACTATCTTCAAGAATTAGCTGGAACAAGTCGAGTTGATAATTTCTTTTCTATATCAGCCCCACACAAAGGAAGTTACTGGGCGTATTTACCTTATCCATCAAAGGCGGTAAAGCAGTTGCGACCGAATAGTCATTTTTTGAAACAATTGCAAGCAAGCGAGACTAACTTAAAAGATGTTAAATTATTTTCTTATTGGACACCTTTAGATCTATCTATCATTCCAAGCTCTAATTCATATTGGCGAGTGGCTGAAAATAAGAAGTTYTTTTCTTTGTCCCATATATCAATAATTTTTAATCGGAAAGTGATTGGTGAAATAATATTGAAACTGAGTAGCGTCACTAAACCTCCATAAATAGAATTTAACTTTCTTCAAACTTTTTCAATACCTTATAAAATAATTCCGCTGACATATAGCCTTGCTTACCATAAACTTCTTTGCCGTCTTTTAAAAATAATATTGTCGGCGTTGCCCAAGTGGGTGTTTTTATTTTCAAGTTCTGTAGTTGTGGTGCCAGTCTATAACTTATCGGTGTTTTTCCTGAGTAATCAGCAACCACGTCTTTTTTGAACTTTTCACAATAAGGGCAATAATTTTCCGACTCTATAACCAAGATATGTTTACCCGTAAGTAGTTTAGAATTATCAACTTGTACAATAGATTGTGATGGATCAAATTTCACACCGGTAGAATGATCTGGGCAATAACCATTTGGATTTTTAGCTAGGTAGTCTTGATGATAACTTTCCGCAGGAAAAAACTCGATTAAAGGCTGTATCAGAGTCGTTATTTTTCCATAATTGCTTGTCGATAATCGCTTTTGGTATTCGTTTAGAACTTCATAAGCAGTTAATTTTTGATCTTCAGTATTAGTGAAAATAACCGACCGATACTGTGTACCAATATCGTTGCCTTGTCGATTAAGCTGAGTAGGATCGTGACCTTCAAAATAGTTTTTTATAATTGTCTCAACAGACGTCAGGGACGTATTAAATGTAACCTTAACCACTTCCGCATGATTCTTTGGATTACGCTTATTACTTCGTTTAATAATCTCTCTATATTCGGGCCTAACACCCTCACCTCCAGCATAACCAGAAACAGCATCAACTACACCTGCAATCGCTGCGTAGCGCTTCTCAGATCCCCAAAAACAGCCTGCACCTAGTACCACCGAATCTAAGTGCTTTGATGCAGACATCTCTTTGTTCAACTCCACTACTGGCATAGGTTTATACACCGCAGCTTGTTGATTAGATATTCCAAAAATAAGTAAACCAGCTATTAATATCAATGAAAGTAGTAAATAAATAGTATTTTTCAATTAGAAACCTACATAAATTAATTAGTTATAGAAAGTCTTGGATTCGTAAAAATAAGTATCAATCGGGTTTTGATCAAATCTTATGATCAATTAGAAGATAAACGACCAAGTAAGTTACAATATTTGAATTATTATAGCCATAGCTCGTACTTTTTTCGCAGTCTTGGACATTAATTTCAAAAAAATGAACCTTTCATACCTACCATCCGTCTTTTCATTAAATACATATGCCTATATATGGGTATACGAGACATAACAATGAACCAAGCCGAAATTGACCTGTTAGTCCTTACAGCCCAACAGGGTAGTAAAAAGGCATTTGGCTTGCTGTATAAACATTTCCATCAACCTCTTGTTGGTTTTGCATTCAAATTTAGCAATAACAGAGAATTCG
Organism: Gammaproteobacteria bacterium; assembly: GCA_002401655.1. Classification (GTDB taxonomy): domain Bacteria; phylum Pseudomonadota; class Gammaproteobacteria; order Enterobacterales; family Kangiellaceae. The sequence goes on from NVTT01000024.1 coordinate 32,129, forward strand.
CTCATGATGCTGTTCAAGATACTTGGATAAAAGTATCAAAGAATATCCGACAGTTAAATGATCCGAGAGCATTTAGAAGTTGGCTCTATAAATTACTTAGATGGAAAATAATTGATTACCAAAGAAAGATTAATAAAGAGCCGGTTTCAATTGATGATGACTTAAATTCTGACGATTTGGTATTTACTGATGACCATGAGAAAACTATTTATACGGAAAACCAATCCCAAAATGATGAAACGCTTTCAATGGCGATCAACAGTTTACCCGCAATAGAAAAACAAATTATCCATCTCTTTTATTTGCARGAACTGAAAATATCTGAAATTTCAATTGTTTTGGATATAGCGGAAGGCACCATCAAGTCCCGATTAAATCGAGCACGTAAAATGCTCAAACAAAAGTACGAAAACTTGGAGAAACAATATGAATATTGATGAAAAAATAAAGCAAGAACTAGAAAATGAAGCACTAGATATTGATCTAATCATGGAACAAGAAGGCGGGTTGTTTGACCGAATAGCTGGTACGTTTAAAGGCGGTATGCGTCGTTGGGTTATTATGATTAATATAGCAGCACTCGTTGTAGGTTTACTGATTGCATGGACGGGTTACCGGTTTTATTTATTAGCTGACCTCGAAACACCTTTATTTTGGGGAGTGTGTTTTGTTGTATTACTGGTCATGCAGGGCTTTATAAAAAACTGGATTTTTATGGAAATGAATAGAAACTCCATTATGAGAGAAATCAAACGAGTAGAAATAATCATCGCTCGACTTTCTGCTAAAATCGAACGATAGAGCCGAGCTATGGTGGAAAATAATAGAAAAATTTAGCTAAACACAATTTCACACTCAATCTCAGACTCAGCGGTTAACGAATTACTAATTAAGCAGGTTTCTTCTGCTTTATGTAAAAGCTTTACCGCTTTGTCTTTGTTGCCGTCGGCTGGGATCGTCAATATGGCTTTAGTGGTAATTTTAGTGAAATTTGTTTTGCGTTCAACTCTATCAAGAACCCCTTCAGAAACACACTTTAATGAAACCCACTCCAACTTTGAAGCTCTAGCAATCGCTTTGAATGACAATATAGTACAAGAGGCAACAGAAGCCATCAGAAGGTCTTCTGGAGACCACTTATCACCAGGCCCATTAAATCCTATGGGAGGTGCGACTTCTAACGATGGCAAATTATCAACGCTAAGATCTAGATTACTGGTAACTTCAGACGTTGCCGTCGCTGTATAAATATGAGGTAATGCATTCATTGGTTTATCTTCAATATCGAATAATAACGTTATATTAGAGAAATCTAATTTAAGGATCTTGATGTAGGTCAAATAATATTGATATATAAGTCAGACTAACGTATAAATTAGCGCAATAAATTCTGTCTAAAATTGATAATAAAAGGGAAATAATATGAAAAACAAAAGTTTAATATTTTTAGCACTATCAATCATTTACTCATGCAACTTATGGTCTCACGGTAAAGAAACGGATGAATTGGTTATAACCGACTCTAGTTTCAGTTGTATACGTGATATGAGTCGCGTTAGAACCTTGTATGTTAGCAACCTATTGGGTAACCATGATGCAACAATCGCCGTTGCAAAATCAAAAGATGGTGGAGTATATCCAGTTGGCTCTGTCGTTCAATTAGTACCAACTGAAGTCATGGTAAAACGCAAAAAAGGATTTAACGTTGCCACTAAAGATTGGGAGTTTTTTGAGTTAACAGTTTCAAAAGAAGGTAGTCAAATTGATAAGAGAGGATTTGCTGATGTAGTTAATCGTTTTGGTGGAAATTGTTTTGCATGTCATATAAAAGCTGAGCCAAAATGGGATTTCATTTGTGAAACCGAGCATGGTTGCGATCCAATTCCTCTTACACCGGATATGATTTCAGTGATTCAAAAAACTGATCCTCGTTGTAAAACGAATGAGCCTCTTAATGCTAAAGAAATTGAAGCTGCGGGTATTTTGAAAAAAATGATGGGCGGATAAAACCGAATAAATTAGTATATATACCTTCAAAAAGGGTGGGCACGGCCCCTGATATTGTTCCAGACAATATTCAAGATACACTCCATCCATGGAGATAAAGGCGTGCCCATCCTACAAAATATCTATTTCACTTCTTTTTCTTTTTTAAACTTAGCATCGGTTAAGTCCTTTAATATCCAACTCAACCATTTAATTAGAGAAAAACTCAACCAAGTCGCCCATAAAAGCATCAATACTTTATAGATCCACAATGGTAAAGTATAAAGGACTATATCCCCTAAACTATCTTTTCCTTGATCTAAAAACCAAATCAGCGAATTACCATAAGAGCCATTGCCCGCTACTCCCATATCTGGCGACTGCAGAAGTCCAAAAGGAACAGCGCCCACAAGTGCTAAAACAGCAAATACTGTAGAAACCACCGTTAGCCAATTACCTAAAACCGCACGTTGACTAATAGAATCTTTATTTTCTCTTTTCCACTGGCTCGCAAGCAACCAAATGGCCACTAATGCCAAAGCGGGCCACGAGAATGTACTCATGCCTAAACCTAAAATCAACCACTGCCAATAATTTAAAGGAGAAAAACTTAAACGGCTTAATCCAATTGCTAACAATAAAAAGAAAATTAACTCACCCCAATAAAGTATTGCGGGTCCGTAACCAGCACCACTCGCTGACAGTAACCAACGATTATCGGGTAGATTGACTTGGCTAGTTAAATTACTAAAATCTCGACCGATCTTAATTGATTTAATCACACGTTTAAAATCAACGGGGATTGATGCTTCAATCAATAATTCAATTTGATGCTCTCCCGGTTTAAGACCCACTGTAATTTTTCCATCAACCTTTGCCAAATTAATCTTTACTTGATCTTGCTTAACACTTTTTATTTGATGATCACCAATATCAATAATCAAAGGTTCCGCTCTAGTTGCTTGGTAATTGATTTGTATACTTGTAGTGGTTTTACGTTGACTGATTGCATGGGATTGAGAGATCTTTGTGATCGCCACGGACTCACCTAAAACCGCTGGAGGTTTAGATAATTTAAATGTSAGTTTTTCWCCAGCCCTTGGRTAATATTGATAAATCCAATAATCATCRGGCGAATAAGTATTRGGGRAAACCGCWGRGATACCRCTAAYCTCAATATTCCAATTAGGGAAAACYAARATCTCCCATGATTCMGAAATTGATGGATCATCTAACGCGRTTAACTCRAAACTTTCTGAACCMGTATCATTTTTGGATTCACTTTTAATAATAGARTCCCAACGTTTGGAATAAGTATTATTCGGCAGAACTAAATGCATTAAACCATTCKTAATTTTATCGGTATTTTGCAGAGGATGCTCAAAGGACAATAATGGAATCTTAGTGGTGATGGTTCCCTTTTGAGGTGCTTGCCTTGTCACTTGGGTGGTTAAGCGCCATTGACTGCCAAAGTGAAATTTTCTCGTCAATAAAAGTAAATCCGCGATCGATTGTTCATARGGCTGATTTTTTCGTARCCCTGARTKTGAAGCCTTATYGCTACYRGCTTTAACCATTGGCTCTACCCGTGTTAATTGAATTGAATTCCCTGATAGTTTTTGATTACTCACACCCGATAATTCCCATCCCTTTATTTTATGGGTTAATCGYAAGGGTTTCTCTGRAAAACGAATYACYAGATCGGATTTYATTTTTAGAYGRGCGATRATTTTWACWTTAGATAATCCTGCTTTTAAGGGTAGCCAYTGMCCMGATTTRTTCCKCCAYAATGCATTAGTCGCTTTTCCATTTACCGAAATTGCCTCTATATTCCARTCATCTGAATCAGGYAACAATGAAGCTARCTCWGCMCCRCTTTGRTARGATAATTCCAAKGCRACRGCTWRACCATTRATTGTCATTTTTGCATTAGCAACTGAGACACAATTAGGCGCACATACAGGCTTTGGGTAAAGTCGACTATGTAATTCAGTTAACAAAGCTTCACTTGGATATTCTTTAGCGGAAATTTTCTCACTGACTGAAAAAGAGGATATCCCGAGAAAAATCGCCAGTCCAATACTGGCAGTATTTGCTAAGGTTTTATTTTTAGTAGCCCTTTTTTTTCCATTATTAGTATTATCCAAAATCTCTTTCATTCCACTTTTTATATTAAATCCTTTACTTAAAATAGTCAGTAGCCATAACAGTGAAAATACTATCAACATCACTCTTAACAAACGAACCCAGTTAGTGGTTAAGATATGTAAACTAACCTGCTCATCTCCCTCTACAGGCCCATTCCATCCGTAGCCCGCTTGCTTCCATTGCCAGTTTGGTTTGCCCTTACCAGCTTGAATAATGGCCCCTTGTTCGTAACTGTTATCCAATTCTGCTCGTTGAGTTCTCAAAGCTGTAATTATAACACTTGATGCTTTCGCTATTTTTCGTGTTCTCCTTTTAATTTCGTTATCTTGGAAGTCATCATATTGTTCCAATTCCGCCACAGCTATGTTTATTGGATTTTTCGGACGCATAGATGCGGTATCACTCAATGAAAAAGTAATAGAACGAGACATTTCAAGTTGAGGATGTAATGTATATCGAATTTGCTGGGCAACAAAAGGTAGTAAAGTTAACAACAATAGACCGACAGAAATCCATCGATAAATATTAAATGCTTTTAACCAACTCGGTTTAGTTATTTTATCAACAATACTTATTGACGCAATTAAATTCATCCATAAAAAAGTTGGCATATGCGACTCGTGATAGCCTAAAACTAAAGTTATCAACGCAAATAAACTGGCTAATAAACCAAAGAATTTGAATGCCATAGCCGTAATAATCAAAACGAAAAACAAATCAATTAGATTCCATTTTCCTAGCCAATCACCATAGGACGAATCAGCGCCACTAATAGCAATCAGTTTTCTACCTGGAGGAATACTTAAACTCACTTTGGTGGTGGCAAAATTGATATTCCAACCCGATGCGTGATTCATCTTATTAAATGCAACCTCACCGCCCGCAAACACGTCGATGTCAGGCGTGCGCACTTCTACGCCTGTTACTTGTTGATCTTGACTATTTTTTGAATAAGTGATTAGTCGTTCTTTATTGTGGTTTTTCAATTGAGTTAGTTTGTAGTCAGGCAATGTATTTAAACGCCAGTCTTTTGATTTACTGCCTTTTATAGTGTCGAAAAAATAGTAGGTTTCATTATCAAAACTTAACCACATTTGCCTTTGTAAACTTAATCGATCCGATGAATGAGAGATCCCTCTATGACCTTCTTTTATGGTTAGTGTCTCTTTATGGTTAATCACATAATGAGGAAGCGAACTCCAATGATTAACAAAACCTTGCTCCGAATCAATCGCTGACGCATTAACAATTTGTGTAGAACGAAGTCTATCGTTATTTTGGTATACCCATATTTCTTGTTGTGGCCAATATTGACCTAGCTCGCTAAAGGCTATCTCGTTTGGAAATCCGTGAATTTTGAATTTTAGTTTAACCTCAAAACTGCCAGGTTTTRATTGAATTTTTAAATTACCTTGGCTATCAATTTGAGTGTTCAGCGCAGAATTGATAGACATCAATTGATACTTCTCTAGATTGATTTGAGTCAAAGTTTCTTCTCTCGCTCTTCCGCCAATATCAAGATCTATCGCTATGGTCATCGTCATAGGATGTCCATCGTTTATAAGTCGATTGACCCAAACTTTAAGGAAATCGACCTCTTCTTTCTCAATTTGTTTAACACTGCCCAACCAGAGTTGATTATTTTTTCTTTTAATGAATTCAATTTTCTTTTGGTTAATAAATAAGTCCAATAAAGCTATTTCACTCGGTATTTGAATTGATTCGGGACGTTTAACCCAAGGCGTTACACCTCTAATTTGATATTCACCTTTTTTTAGTTGCAAATAGGGTTTGTTGTTGATTTTTAGAACTACCGCTTCTTTATTATTCACAGTGACGCTTTGTGGCCACTGATTGATATTTCCAGGGAGCGGTATTTTTCCTTCGTCCAATAGCGACCAGTCTTGAGAAAATTTTAATTGCTTATCATTAACTTCTAATTTTAGAGAAGACGGCCAAGCACATAAATAATTTTGTTTTTTTGATGAATCTCGGCCCGCTAAATAAGGGCAATGCTGAAATTCTTGCTTATAGCTCACCCAATCTGCCCATTCAGAAAGATCATTCGGCACTGCTTTTGACAAAAGATTAGACGAAAAAATTAGAATAAAAAGCGAGAATATTGTTATTTTTAGCAAAGGATTAGAATGTTCTAAAAACCATCCTGCAACAGCATGTCCAGCTTCATGATATGCAACTGTTTTTCGCTCTTATTAATTCATTACGGTTTTCTTTTCTAAACCACCGATTACACGTTCTGTTGCATCTTCAAACTGTTTTAGAGAGACGTTTTTAAAATCTTTACGAGCTGCAATTATGGCACCTTCATTGCACACGTTTTAGATATCGGCACCAGACATGCCGGGGGTTAGGGCGCTTAACTTTTTAGAATATTCTTCGATTGTGAATTCTTTGTTTAATTTGATTTTCTT